>NZ_PNDU01000118.1:0-19839 GCF_005886635.1 Pseudoalteromonas sp. S558
AGCAGGCGGTTTGGTATTTAGGCAAGGCAGCGCCTATGTAGTGTGGTTATTCCCCATAAATAGACGATAACGCAGCATAAATGCCAAACATGCGCTGCCCATTGGGTTCGTCCTAGAGGCGATTTACGTTTTTGTTACTCGATTTTTATTTAGCCCACTTAGGTTACAAACCTCGCGCCGCGATTAAATAGCCCCTAGATAGAACAAATTAATCAGTCATCAATGATGCTTAATTAAACTGCCTAAATTCATATGGCGTTATTTATTCAAGCCACGGTGCACATTTACATCATTACTGGATGCATGGTCATATTTAAAGTGAGTTTAAAAAATAACAACACTTGGTTTTTTGAATAAAAAGATCAAGAAAACACAGGTGCCTGCTTGACCAGAACTTTCTAATGGGTGACCCTTCTGACCCCTTACCATAATAGCTCAGTGACGGCTGTTCTGATGCTGGCATATAAGTAGTGTTATGAAGCAACAAACCTGCCCCCTGTAATTTACTAATTTACAGAAATATAAAATTATCACTTAATAAAAAGTTTATCGTTGTAAATGTAATATTTTGAATCTAGAATGAAAACACTAAACAAATGGCATTTTACCAATATATAGTTCACAGATAAGTACAATACAAAATTACGGAGAATATATGACAATCTTCCCAAGGAAAAGGGTTGCTCAGTTACCACTTAAAGCCCCCCTCATAGTAACATGTTTATCACTTACACTAATTGGTTGTGGAGGTGGTGATGATAATCCTTCAGTACCACCAATTCAAAATAAATACCCTACTGTTTCTGCAACTGCAGCGCAACAAACATATGAAAATGAAGAAGTGCTTTTAAATGGAACCGCAACCGATATTGACGGCACTATTACAAAATATCTTTGGCAATATAAATCAGGCCCTGCAGTCACTATTCGCGATGCAAATAGCTTAAATGCAAGCTTTACTGCACCCGATGTATCCAGCGAGCAAACTTTAGTGCTCATACTCACAGTTGAAGATGATAAAGGTGCTTCAGCAGTCGATGAACTGAGCATTATTATAATACCAAAGAACCAACCTCCTATTGTAGTAGCATCAGCGATATCCCAAGTAAATGAGAAATCAGAACTACTACTTTCAGGCACCGCTATAGATAATGATGGCACTGTTGTCTCACATATTTGGCAATATGGTGATGGGCCATTTAATACAATTCGTACACCTGAGCAATTAAATACGACAATGACTGTACCATCAGTCATGACCGATCAAGTCATGACACTCAAGCTTACAGCAACTGACAATGATGGAGCAAGCGCTTCAGATACGGTACAAATTCTCATCATTGCAATTCATGAATCACCCATTGCAGATGCGGGTGATCCAATTGAAGTACAAGAAAACACCACTATTGATCTAGATGGTTCCCGTAGTTTTGATCCCGATGGGGATATTAGTCACTACCAGTGGCGACAATTATCTACAAATGCACCTAATGCCGAAATTTTACAGCCAACGAATGTTAAAACCCAAGTTACTTTGCCTGAATTAACAGCTGACAGTGAATTTATCTTTGAACTTATCGTGACCGATGCACAAAGCAATGAAGCAACAAGTACTGTAACTATAATTGCCCGAGATAAAGAAGGCCTAGCAAATAACTCCATATTACCATTAACCGCCGTAACAAATAATAATCAAGCAAATTTGCAAACGCGTTTTGTAGACCTGAATCAAAATGGTTCAACCAATTTGACATCAACACTGACCTCTGCTGATTATTCTTATCAGTATAGTGACTCTCAACTAAAGGTGAGAGGTGCACGAGCACTCAGTTCTGTATTCAAGTTACCAGACAGTGCCAATAATGACGTGATAGTAACCTATTCAGTTACAGCATTACCTACTGATATCCCATTGAAAAACTTCAAACTATATGAAGAATATGGCGATACGTGGTCCCCTGTGAGTACTTTTACCACCATTAACGCTACGACTTCTGAACTCAAATATTTAATTCGAAACACTCAACAACGTTTCTTTTTTGGCTATGACGGGCTCTCAGGATTACACACATTGTATCCTACAAACAATCAGCTTGATGTCGTAACACACTCTAATAATTCGATTGAAGCAATCAGACCTAGTGATGCCTATGATCAGGTAACCAAACACACTATACATATCTCTGGATTTGAAAGCAGTCAATATCGCTGGGGAAATGTGACAAAATCTGAAATGATTACTTGGTTTACTAACGCACAGGCTTGGTTAATCTCAAAAGGGTTAAAAGTCGATGATAATACCTATATAGACATTCACGAAATGAATGCATTAAGCTATGTCACTGAAAGTGGTTATGCAAAATATAAAGTATTACATGTAAGTAGTAATAATTTACTCAATAAAAATACGATAAAGAAAGTGATATTACAGCGATATATTCACACTTTACTTGGTTATGAAAGTCTAGATATAGAAAATATAATACTTAAGTAAAATATTAATAAATGCCACTCTACAGTGGCATTTTAATTAGGTATTAATTATTCAATAATCTGAGCAACTATAATAACCGATTAATTGCTCAGTTCGACGAGAAAATAAAGGCACCTGACTTGTTTCCTTTAAAAATTCATAGTCATATGCTGTAATTTTTCCTGTTACAAAGGAATTTAAACGAAATTCTTCACAACGCTGTATTTGATCAATGGGTATTTCTGCTGTAACTATTGCTGTGCATGAAATGGATTCAGTGTAGTTATTATCAGCGCCTAAACTACAGTCACCATATTCACTAATGGGTGTTTTAAACCAATGATAAAAATCATAAGGCTTATGATAACTATCGTACTGTGGTTTAGATTTATACTCCCCTGCGTCATTGAAAACATTATCGTCATACTGTTTTCGTGTGATGTGCTCGCACCTTCTAGCCCAGCGATTTCTAACTAACGCTTCTTGTACATTAAGTTTATCTTCAATTTGGCAGCGTTTTTCTTTCCGTGAAATATTTGCTTCAGCATTAGCACTGACAACTAATACAACCATTACGAATAAATAGCCTTTCATTTACCTTCCTTATGAATTTTTAATCTCTTTGCAATTTTTAGTGCGTTATCACTTAACTGCTCAGTCTTGATTAATGCTAGATTATCAATATAGCTAACTAGCTTCTTACTAATAGTGTGTTGTTGCTTAAATTGCTTCCATTCATCTTCATGATAAACAGCCATAGCCATACCTAACTCTATCTTATCACCGACCAAAGAACGCCTAAGATCTTCTGTTTGAGTCGGTTTGACATTAGCTTTAGTGATCACATCTAATGCCAGCTGCTTTGCTCCATATGCTTGAGGTGAATTATACTTTCCAACTAAAACCGTTGTTAAGTATTCTACGGCATCTAACCTTCTCCGTTCATCGACTAAACTTAATTCATCACCTTTAATATCGCCGAGTAAAACGCCACTACTAGTGTGCAGTAGTTCAGCTTCATACATTAACTGTGACAATCGATCTTTATCTTCAATCGTCATTAAAGGTTTGTTAGATAAATCGATAAACTCTTTAAACTCGGCCGATGCTTTTCGCCATTCAAGTTTATCTTCCTCTTTTCTATTTCCAATATTCCCTACAGGGATACTCTGATCTGACTGAAGTACAACGTTGTTAGCTTCTTTTGAAAATAACTCCTGTTTATTTAAAGGAACGGGATTATTAAAAGTGTGCTTAGACGTAACTGCCAGAGGTGTCTTAGCAAGCTTTTCGTCGAACTCATTATTATCTGCATCATAAAAGTATATAAATACACAACTTACTATTATGGCTGCGCCGATAGTTAGCTTATTACTTAATTTCAACATTTCCTCTCCCAAAATATGCAGGCCGAAGCCTGCTTAGTTAGTTAAATTAAGTCGTCAGGTAAACTGTCACGCAGAAGTAATCTATTTACGTGATTTGCCCCTGTATTTTGATAATACATAGAGCCTGATAGGAAACCTTGTGCCACAACAATTTGGCCATTTAGACTCACACCATCTGCACCATCAGAATCTGGGCGTACATTGTAAACTTTACCGTAAAATTCAACCTCTTCTATCGATAAAATTTCATCAAAATCACCACTTTCAGTAATTAACGAATCACCAATATGAATATCTTCAGCATTTTTCATATGCCCTGTAGAAATGAGTAAAGGATGATTCAACGTCACTTTTAAAGAGCCTCCATCTCGAGTTTTTATTTCTAATATACGATGTATCACGTCTTTAACGGACTCACTATATGCATCTACATTTCTAACCGTATAAGCAATGTTATCCAACTCAGCATCATCAGAGAGCGTTACAATTCGACTCACACGACGACTGAAAGCATCATAAATTGCAAGCTCACCTTCGGCAAAGAGTAACTTTTGATCAGGGGTATAACATGAAGATAGGCAGCTAATCATAGCCGTATGAACACCAAGGTTACATGATCCGGCTTTAGCTGTTGGAGCTCTAAACCAATCATCAAAATTATTTGGTTTATAAAAGCTTGGATAGTAAACCCGAGAACGCTGATTACCCCAGTCATCAAAAACATTATAATCGTAAGTTCTTGGACTAATATGCGTACATTTTTTAGCCCATTCATTTCGTCCTAAGCCTTGCGCTGTACTAATAGAGTCATCCTCACAACGCTGTTCAATTCGTACAGGATCTAACGCAAAAGCCATATCTGAGGCTAGCACTAATAATGCTGTCGTCGCTAATAGTTTTATTTTCATTATTTAATTCCTTTTAATTTGTAAATAAAGAGCAAGGATAATAACCAATCAAGTTACCATTATTACTACTAAATAAAGGCACCTGATTATTATCAGCTAAATAATTATAATCGTATGCTGTAATCTTTCCTTGCTGTAAAGATTGTTGTCTAAATACCTCACAGGCACTCGCCTCTATCGTTGCCTTTTTTGGCACTGTATATGAGCATGAAACATTAATATAATCAGCATTACCATTTAGATCGAAGTACGCTTCTTGATTATCATTCTCGATGGTGTATCTAATATTAGTTATACCAGGTCTAAATTGTTCAGGCACACGATTTACAGCCGCCATATTAGTACCAACAATGTCAGTATTAACAACATCACCTATACCATATTTAAGATCAATACTCATTAAGAGAGAGTCATAGGTCTCCTTTGCATAACACGACATGTTGCCTCGATTCTTCCCTTGCATACATTGTGACCAAGCATTGACAATGTTTTCATTGGCTTTTTGAATTAATACATGTGATGACTTACTTCCTTCATATGAACTATCATCTTCAGAGCAATGTTCTTTCTTCCACTCTTTAACGTTACCGCCCCCTCCACCGATAGAAAATATACCAATAACATCCAGCGCGAGATTTCCACCAGAATTACCTGAGCTAAACTCTGAACTACACACCCATTTTTTAAGTGCTATTTTGGATTCAAAATTCATCGTCGACTCATAGGTATCCAATACACCTCCAGCCAAAACCGCATTACAGCTTTCGTAACTATCTGCAGCCGATGCTACTAGTGAGGTAAATAAGAACGGTAATAAATATATTTTTTTCACATTAATATCCATTTATATCAATTTCAGTATATATGCCGAGCATGATTACTACAGCTGTACCACATAGTGGTTCAAGTAAAGTATCGACATCCTTGTTTTAAATAATAATTTCAAAATCTAATGCATTTCCACATTAGAAAAATGAAACAGCTAGAGGCTAGCAGATGCTAATTTATTTACAAGAAATATAAAAAAATTAACATTTAAAAAATAAATGATAATTAAAATAAACTGAATAAATATTGTTTTTGTTATATTAATTCGCCCGAACGTCCGAATAGGAAGATTTAAACCCCCACCTTTAGATGGGTGGCTTTAAGCTATCTGTTGCGTCTATTATATAGGGTAAGCGCTTAATTCTCCGCGTTATTCTAAATATGCCACATTCCCAACACTGGCAGCATCATATCGACGCATGGTAACAAGCTGGCGGCTCGCAAGCACACTATTGCCGCCAACATGAACTCGTTCAAGGTCAGTTTAGCTATTGGAAGTGCAAGTTACTCAAGACCAGCGAAGCCAAGTCTGTTAAACCTTCACGGTTTGCGGTGGCGCAGTTGGTTGTGGTGCCAGAGCCAATTTCCATTACCTTATCCAGCGGTATTATCCTTGGGGGTATCGATGCAGTGAAGGCGCCAGTAGCGGCACAGTTATTGGAGTATCTGCGCTGATGCAACCAACACTACGACCTGCCGCTCATTTACCGCAGGTGTTTTTATATTGCGACCCCATTGATTTTTGCAAATCTCATCGGGGCTTAAGTACGCTCATTGAAGCAGATTTAGGGCATAACCCCTTTAATGGTCAGCTGTATGTGTTTACCAATAAGTAGCGCAACAAGATAAAATGCATATTTTGGGAAGATAATGGCTTGTACTGTATTACAAAGCCCGCGTTGAGGATAAATTTAAGTGGCCCAAGCGCCCAGATGAATTGGTAAGTCTAACTGGGCAACAGCTGAACTGGTTACTTGATGCTATGATATTAACGTGATGAAACCCCATAAAAAATTGCAATTTGAATCGGTTTTTTAGCGACAAAAACAGCCTAACTTAATAGGTCGACGCTGCCGCACTACCGCCCCCCCCCTATCGAAGGGCCGATGGGCAGTATAGGCTTAATTGCCATGTTATTACGGCTAAATATGTTGATGGCTTGCCTTTGTTTCGCATTGAAAAACAACTCAGCCGCTACGGTGGCAACATCTCCCGTGCCACTTTAGCCAATTACGTGATGAAATCTGCTCAGGTGATGCAGCCCATTATCAACTTGATGCGTGATAAACAGAATGAAGGTAATCTCATCGCCATAGATGAAACCCCGCTTCAAGTCTTGAAGGAACTGGGTAAAGCTGCCACTTCCAAGAAGTACATGTGGGTTACCCGAACAAAAAAGCGTATTGTATCACTATGACCCATCGCGCAGTGGCCAAGTCCCCTTGATATAACTGGATGGTTTTAAAGGCTACCTACAAACAGACGGGTATGAGGGGTACAGTCCTGCAGTGTAAAGAATATAGTCTCAGCGTGGGCTGCATGGACCATGCTCGGCTTAAATTTAAAAACGCGCTCGATGCTGCGCCCAAGAAAAAACCAACAAAGTAGGTAAGGCTGCCGTTGCGCTCACCTTGATTAAAAAGCTATACAACATTGAGCGCCAGATCAAAGACCTAACTGAGACAAATGCCAGTTTCACCGCTGAACACATCGTCGCGTATAGGTAAAAAACAGCGTGCCCATATTAGGCGTTTCTCGATAGCAACGTGACTACAGTGCCCAAAGACAGCCAGACGAGCAATATTCACTACATGCTGAACCAATGGATAAAGCTAACGGTGTATTGCACTCATGGTGAATTGCACATTAGCAATATATTAGCCGAGAATGCCATCTATCCCTTCGTGGTTGGGCGCAAAGCATGGCTGTTTGTGTCAACAACAACCGCAAGGTGCCCACGCCAGCGCGGTGTGTTACAGTATTGTAGAAAGCGCAAAACATAATGGCCTTGAGCCTTATAAATACCTTCATGCTTGCTCACCAAGCTGCGATACGTTGGAACGGTAGAGGCGATTGAAGCACTGTTGCCGTGGAATATCAACAGAGACTTACCTGCTTGTGCGTGTCAAGATATACGGAGAATTGAGCGCTTACCTCATATTTAATGTAATACGAAAAATAGCGAACGCACTGTTCAAAAAAGATACAGCGAGTATAGCGAGAAAAAAATGGCAGGGCTAGACAATGATTACCGCTCAACACTGTTATTTAAAACTGATTGGTCACTATTGAATTTTTTGAATTTGCACCAATTTACAATAATTCGCTCAACCTTATTTATTTGGAAAAATAATGATTCACCCAATTATTAGTGATTTAGAAAAACGTTACACGACTAAACGTTATACAACCAAGCGTATTGTTCCAGATGACCTAGACGTAGTTTTTGAAGCTATGCGTCTTTCTCCTTCATCTATTAACTCACAACCTTGGAAATTTATTGTTATTGAGTCTGACGAAGCTAAAGAACGTATGCATAATACATTTGCTAATAAGTTTCAATTTAATCAGCCTCATATTAAAACAGCGTCGCACGTTATTTTATTTGCTTACAACCCCAAATATACACGCGAAGATTACGCACAAGTCATTGATGCTGACATTAAAAATGGTCGTACAAAAGTAGAAAACCGCGAACAATCATTTGGCGCATTTGCCTTTGTTGATATGAATACCGATGAGCAAGGTAACAATGCAACATGGACTAAAGCACAAACTTACATTGCGCTAGGTAACACCATGCATGCAGCAGCACGTTTAGGCATTGATTCAACCCCAATGGAAGGCGTAGACGCTGAACTTATTGGTGAAATCTTTGAAAAAGAGCTAGATGGATATATTTGTGATGTAGCTTTAGTGCTTGGCTACCATGATAACTCTGAAGATTATAATGCTAAGCTACCTAAATCTCGCTTGGCAAAAGAGCAAGTTATTCAGGTTTTATAAGCAATACTTTATAAACTTAATTGATAACAATATTATAAAAACCACTTATTCAAATAAGTGGTTTTTTGCTTTAAAGCGGTTTAACCTACTTTGCGCTGTGCAGCCTGAATGTATTGCACTAAATCTTCAATAGAAACCACGGTCATATTATGTCTATTAGCATAATCACTCACATCAGGTAAGCGCGCCATTGAACCATTGGGATTTGTTAGTTCGCAAATTACGCCAAATGGTTTTAAGCCGGCAAGCTGCATTAAATCAACGGATGCTTCGGTATGACCACGACGAACTAATACTCCACCCGTTTGTGCTTTTAAACCAAATACATGCCCAGGGCGCAATAAATCACTTGGCTTAGCGTTATCGGCTGTCGCTGCTTTTATAGTAGTTACTCTATCAGCAGCAGACACGCCTGTTGTAACGCCATGCTTAGCTTCAATAGTGACTGTATAAGCGGTGTTATTTTGACTGGTGTTGTGGGTTACCATTTGCGGTAAGTCGAGCTGTTTAATACGCTCCTCCCCCATGCATAAGCAAACAATACCGCTGCCTTCGCGGATCATTTCAGCCATTTGAGGGGTCGTTAGATGCTCAGCTGAAAATACAAAGTCGCCTTCATTTTCACGGTTTTCATCATCAACAACAAGTACGCCTTGCCCTTGCTGTAGTGCAGCAATTGCGCTTTGTACGCGGATATGGCTTTCGCCGAATTGAGTAAGTAGAGACTGAATCATCATTATATTCCAAATAAAAAATAATAGATTCAGGACTGTGAAAGGATCAGTAATATATCGCTTTAAATTTAAAACGATCACTACCAAAATAGCTTAAATAAAATAACAAAAAGCACGCAGCAAAAAGCAGCGCACAGTGTTATACCAACGGCATTAAATTAGTAACCTATTATAACGCTAGAAAAATAGCTCACTTAACGCGATACAATGATCGTGTCTTTAATAAAATTGATATTAGTATAATAAGCCATATTCTCTTTCATCCGGACTGTAACCGTCGGCTCTGGCATCTCACCAGATCTGCTTGACCTTTACTAAACCTAGTTAAAAAACAAGTTAAATAAAGCGCTCGCGGGCTCGTTTAAGTTATAAATAACATTAAACATACCGCCGGTGGGGAATTTCACCCCGCCCTGAGAATATACTTTTATAACTAGAGCGCTATAAAAGCGGGCTTATTATACCCTTTAACCTAATTACTTATCAAAGGTAAGGAGTGCACTTCTAACAAAGCTCGGTATTCAATGAGGCTTTGACTACTTTACCTTTATTTATTTCAGCGGAGATTGTACAAGTAGCGCCGTTTACTAAATTTAAGTTAGGTGGAACATGACCTATATCGGCATCAATAATTACAGGAAATAAACACCCACCTAGTGCAACATCAAGCGCATGACGGTAATCAAATGCATCATAATGACTTTGTGTAATTTCACTTCGCCCTAAAACCAAACCATTGATGTCGTCAAATATGCCCGCTAATTTTAATGACAGTAAAAATCGTGCAACGGTTGTCGGTGTAAGCTCTGAGTTTTCGAGATATAGAATAAGTCCTTCGGGTGCACTGTGTTTTTTAAATTCATGCAGAGCCAAAAATGGAGAGTCGAGCAATAAGCCAACTGTATCTAAACAGCCACCAAATAAGCGGCCAGACATTTCAATAGTACGTTCATCAAAGTAATTTAAACACTGCCACTGAGTAACTTCTGTGTGTTCAAACAATATATTGGGATTTTGTGCGTAATCGGGTCTGTTTTTTTGATAATACGATGACGGAGCTTGCTCAAACTTGCTGCCAGCTTCGTAACTTAGTGTTTCAAATATTTGCAGGCAATAAGGACTTTTTTCGTCAGGATGTAACTGCATAAGATTAGCGCTGTGTAGTGTTGCCCATTGGCATTTTGCTGTGAGTGTGCATGCAATGGTGCTTACATCAGAGAACCCAACTAACCATTTAGGCTTTGCTTCTTTAATTGCATTAAAATCAAGTAGGGGCAGTATTTCCATTGCAAGCTCGCCACCAAATGGAGGCATAATTGCATCTATCTCATCATCTAATAAAAAACCCATTAACTGCTGAGCGTGCGCTTTAGCGTTAAGCTGCCCATGCGGTTTGCTTTGGCGTAAAAACTCTCCTTCAACAACATCATACCCTCGATGTTTTAATCCATTAATAACAATATCTAACCGTGCATGGTACTTTTCTTTAAGGCCTGATGAAAGTGAAAAAATTGCTATTTTTGATCCTACTTTTAAAGGCGCTGGGTAAAGTATATTAGCCATATATTTTCCTTTTTAGAGAATACGTTAATACCAATTACATTAAATCAGCGAGTTATTTGATGCGCTAAATGCTCATGTTTTTAGTAAATTGATATAAGTACCTACTATACCAACATAGACCATATTTATAGAACATGAATACTGTACAAACGCGCCTACCATTAAAGGTTAAATTATAGACATAAAAAAACCGATGTAATTACATCGGTTTTTATTTAAAACGTTAAAGTGAGTTATGCGTTAAAGATACTCAACTTCAATGATTTCGTACTCAACGATACCTTTTGGCGTTTCAATAGACACTGCATCGTCCATTTGTTTACCAATTAAGCCACGTGCAATCGGTGAATTGACAGAAATTAAATTATTTTTAATATCCGCTTCATCATCGCCTACAATACGGTATTTTACTTCAGCATCAGTATCTACATTGACTATAGTCACTGTGGTGCCAAAAATAACTTTGCCTGTATTTGGCATTTTAGTTACGTCGATTATCTGAACATTTGAAAGTTTAGCTTCAATTTCTTGAATACGACCTTCACAAAAACCCTGTTGCTCACGTGCAGCGTGGTACTCAGCGTTTTCTTTTAAGTCACCGTGTTCACGCGCAACTGCAATGTCGGCGATAATTTTTGGACGGGTAACTGTTTTTAATTCGTTAAGCTCTTTACGCAGTAAATCTGCGCCACGAACTGTCATCGGAATTGATTGCATACTTTTCTCACTTAACACCAAGGCCCTAGTTGGCCTTGGCACATTTCCTTAGTTCAATCGCAGGTGTAGCTCTTGAACTGACGTCACTTTACTGCGGTCATCTGCTTTATTAGCAGTACAGTTAGCGAATGCCGCGTTCAAGGTTGTCGTATAATTGGTTTTATTTTGCAATGCACCACGACGTAACACCTTCGAATCTTCGATCGCTTGGCGACCTTCGGTGGTATTAACGATGTAGCTGTACTCTTTATTCTTTATAGAATCAAGAATATGCGGGCGGCCTTCATATACTTTGTTTACACGTCGTACTTCAATGCCAGCCTCTTCAAGAGCAGCAGCTGTGCCACCTGTTGCATCAAGTTCAAAACCTAAGTCGGTCATGATTTTAGCTAATTCAACAATACGGGGCTTATCGCTATTACGAACAGATAATAACGCGCGACCACCGCGTGGTAAAGTGTTGCTTGCACCTAATTGCGCTTTTGCGAATGCTTCGGCGAAAGTATCGCCAACACCCATCACTTCACCTGTTGAACGCATCTCAGGGCCACGGATTGGATCCACACCTTGAAACTTAGCAAATGGCAGTACAACTTCTTTGACGCTGTAGTAAGGAGGGATCACTTCTTTAGTGATACCTTGGCTTGCTAAAGACTGCCCTGCCATACAACGAGCAGCTACTTTTGCAAGCGCCACACCTGTTGCTTTAGATACAAACGGTACAGTACGTGCAGCACGAGGGTTGACTTCAATTAAATACACTTTGCCGTCTTTTACTGCAAACTGTGTATTCATCAAACCTACAACACCAAGCTCAAGCGCCATGTCGGTTACTTGCTTGCGCATTACGTCTTGCACTTCTTGCGATAAAGAATGCGCGGGTAATGAACACGCTGAGTCACCCGAGTGAACACCCGCTTGCTCAATATGCTCCATAATACCGCCGATGATTACTTGATCGCCATCACAAATAGCGTCAACGTCAACTTCAATCGCATTATCTAAGAAACGATCCAGTAATACAGGCGCTTCGTTTGATGCTTGCACAGCTTCGGTCATGTAACGACGTAAATCGTCTTCGTCGTATACAATTTCCATTGCTCGGCCACCGAGTACATACGAAGGGCGTACAACCAATGGGAAGCCAATTTCAACCGATTTAAGTAACGCTTCTTCCGTTGATGTTACTGTTGCGTTTTCTGGCTGAAGTAAGTTTAAACGCTCAACAAGTTGTTGGAAGCGCTCGCGGTCTTCTGCACGGTCAATCGCATCAGGTGAAGTACCGATCACTGGCACACCGTTGGCTTCAAGCTCACGTGCTAGTTTAAGTGGTGTTTGACCACCATACTGCACGATAACGCCTTTAGGCTTTTCAACACGTACAATTTCAAGCACGTCTTCAAGTGTAATTGGTTCGAAGTATAAACGATCAGATGTGTCGTAATCGGTCGATACCGTTTCAGGATTACAGTTAACCATAATGGTTTCATAACCGTCTTCGCGAAGCGCAAGCGAAGCGTGTACACAACAGTAATCAAATTCAATACCTTGACCGATACGGTTAGGTCCACCACCAATAACAATGATTTTGTCACGATCTGTTGGATTAGCTTCACACTCTTCGTCGTAAGTTGAATACATGTAAGCCGTGTCTGAGCTAAACTCTGCGGCGCACGTATCAACTCGTTTATATACCGGCACGATATTTAATAAATGACGCTTTTTACGAATTTCAGCTTCAGATACACCCGCAATTTCGGCAATACGCGGATCAGCAAAACCTTTGCGTTTAAGTTTGCGAAGGAAATCAGCATTTAAGCCTGCCATACCCACTTCCGCAATTTTAGCTTCGTCTTTTAAAATGTCTTCTATTTGCACTAAGAACCAGCGGTTAACCTTAGTCAGCTCGTAAACATCATCAACGCTCATACCGTGGCGCATTGCATCGGCAATATACCAAATACGCTCAGCACCTGGCTCGCGTAGTTCACGGATGATTTTTTCTTTCGCTTTAGGGTCGTCAAGTGCAACTATCGGGTTAAAACCTGTTGCGCCCACTTCAAGACCACGTAATGCTTTATGTAATGATTCTTGTTGGTTACGACCAATCGCCATTACTTCGCCAACCGATTTCATTTGCGTGGTTAAACGATCGTTCGCACCAGCAAATTTTTCAAAGTTGAAACGAGGAATTTTTGTTACAACATAATCAATTGAAGGCTCAAACGACGCAGGTGTTTTACCGCCAGTAATGTCGTTTTGAAGTTCATCAAGCGTGTAACCGACAGCTAGTTTTGCTGCAATTTTAGCAATTGGAAAACCCGTTGCTTTTGAGGCAAGTGCCGATGAACGTGATACACGTGGATTCATCTCAATGATAACCATACGGCCATCTTCAGGATTAATACCAAACTGCACGTTAGAACCGCCAGTTTCTACACCAATTTCACGCAATACTGCCATAGAGGCATTACGCATAATTTGGTATTCTTTGTCGGTTAACGTTTGCGCAGGTGCAACAGTGATTGAATCGCCGGTGTGTACACCCATAGGGTCAAAATTTTCAATCGTACAAACAATAATACAGTTGTCGTTTTTATCACGTACAACTTCTGTTTCGTACTCTTTCCAACCAATCAGCGATTCATCAATTAACAATTCGCTTGTTGGTGAAAGATCTAAACCGCGTTCACAAATTTCTTCAAACTCTTCCATATTATAAGCAACACCGCCGCCGGTGCCGCCCATAGTGAAAGATGGACGAATAATACATGGCAAACCTATGCGGGTCATTGTGTCTTTAGCTTCTGCCATTGTGTGAGCAATTTCAGCACGAGGGCATTCTAGACCAATGTTTTTCATTGCAATATCAAAGCGTTCACGGTTTTCTGCTTTATCGATTGCATCTGCCGTTGCACCAATAAGTTCAACGCCATGCTTGGCCAATACACCGTGCTTATCTAAATCAAGTGCACAGTTTAATGCCGTTTGGCCACCCATTGTAGGCAGTACCGCATCTGGCTTTTCTTTTTCAATAATTTTTTCTACCACTTCCCAATGAATTGGTTCGATGTACGTCGCATCGGCCATATCTGGGTCGGTCATGATAGTTGCAGGATTTGAGTTAACTAATATAACTCTGTAGCCTTCTTCTCTAAGTGCTTTACACGCTTGAGCACCAGAGTAATCAAATTCACACGCTTGACCAATTACAATTGGGCCTGCGCCTAAGATAAGAATGCTTTTTATGTCGGTACGTTTTGGCATTATTACTCCAGTTAAATTAGTGTTTACGCGCTTGCATCAAATCGATGAAGTGGTCAAATAATGGGGCTGCATCGTGCGGACCAGGGCTTGCTTCAGGGTGACCTTGAAAACTAAACGCAGGTTTATCTGTACGATGAATACCTTGCAGCGTGCCGTCAAATAACGATTTGTGCGTGGCACGAAGTGTACTTGGTAGGCTTGATTCTTGCGCAGCAAAACCATGGTTTTGTGCGGTGATCATTACTACATTGCGATCTAGGTCTTTAACTGGGTGGTTAGCGCCGTGGTGGCCAAATTTCATTTTTTCTGTTTTAGCACCTGAGGCAAGCGCTAATAACTGATGACCTAAACAGATACCAAAAATAGGTGTGTCGGTTTCTAAAAAGGTTTTAATTGCATCAATAGCGTAAGTACATGGCTCAGGATCGCCAGGGCCATTAGATAAAAAGATACCATCAGGGTTTAAAGCCAGTACATCAGCGGCAGAGGTTTGCGCGGGTACGACTGTAAGTTTACAGCCACGGTCTACAAGCATACGTAAAATATTACGCTTTACACCGAAGTCGTAGGCAACAACATGAAACTTTTCATCAGCAGCATCAAGGGTTTTAAATCCTTCGCCTAATGTCCAGCTTGATTCGCGCCACTCAAAATTTTCCTTGGTTGAGACAACTTTTGCTAAATCCATACCTTTTAAGCCTGGGAAGGCTTGCGCGGCTTGTAGCGCTTTATTTTCGTCTAGCTCGCTACCAGCAATAATACACCCGTTTTGTGCGCCTTTATCACGCAAAATTCGAGTTAACTTTCTGGTGTCGATGTCCGCAATACCTAAAATATTACGTTCTTTTAAGTAATCATCTAACGATTGCTCGTTACGAAAATTACTCGCTAGCAGTGGCAAATCACGGATCACTAGGCCTTTAGCCCAAATTTGATTCGCTTCTTCGTCTTCGCTGTTGGTACCCGTATTACCGATATGTGGGTACGTCAAAGTTACGATTTGTTCCGCGTATGATGGATCAGTCAAAATTTCTTGATAACCAGTCATAGACGTATTGAATACTACTTCACCGACTGACATACCGTCAGCGCCGATTGCAGTACCGCGAAACACTGTGCCGTCTTCTAGGACTAACAGAGCGGATTTAGTCAAGTTAAACCTCCTAACAGTAAAAAACGGGAGTAAGCAATTGCTTAACACCCCGCCAATACCCAGAGGGATCGTCAAAACCAGATTTCTGTGAGCTTAAATTGTTTTACGCAGTCTTAAATGAAGCCGATGTAAACCACTAAACCTTCAACATTTTTTCTTGCCTAAAACTATTTTCATTCCCACTGAACCCCAGGATTTACTAGCCACTTGGGTATAATTGGAAACACGCATTTAGTAATTTTTGGCAAATTGGCTGTATATTACATTAAGTTGTGATTTAGGTCTAACATTATTTGGTAAATTGTAACAAATAACTGGCTTCAGGTGAAAATGGCTCCAAACAGCTAAAAAAGTAACTAAACTACTTTAAATCTAACACATCTTGCATATCATAAAGTCCTGCAGGTTTATTTCTCAACCAACCTGCAGCTCTTATAGCGCCTAGTGCAAAGGTCATTCTTGAACTCGCTTTATGGGTTAATTCGAGCCTTTCGCCCATTGTAGCGAAATAGGTGGTATGTTCTCCTACTATATCGCCTCCTCTTAGTACCGAATAACCAATCTCATTTTGCGATTTAGCAGTTTCTACTTGGCTGCGGTCGTATACAGCAACTTCGTCGTGATCCCAGCCTTTAGCGTGTGCGATTGACTCGCCTATTGCGAGTGCTGTACCCGACGGCGCATCTACTTTGTACCGATGATGTGCTTCAAATATTTCAATATCTAAATCATCACCCAATTTAGTTGCAGCTGTTTGCACAAGGTTCAGTAATACATTGACGCCTACACTGTAATTTCGCGCAAATACAATAGGAATATACTTAGCTGCATCGTGTAATTGCGCCATATCATCGCTTGTTAAACCGGTTGTACCAATAACCATAGGAATTTTGTGTGCCAAAGCGATTTTTAAATGGTTTTTCATTCCAGCAGGAAGCGTAAAGTCGATTAAAACATCTACATTATCTATTGTGCTGTCATCGCTAAAGCTTATATTTTTATCGGCTGCACTATTTATCTGGTTTACATTAATGCCTAATAACGATGAACTGCTACGAACGTATGCACCTGTAAGTTGTGTTTGCTCTTTAATTGTCGCTGCTTCTAATAGAGCTAAGCCCATTCTGCCATTAGCACCAAAAACGCCTATTCGATTTGTAGTCATTGTTTTTACCTAATTTAAATTTGAATCCGTTTTTTACTAATCTGAGTATATATCCGGAGCATCGCAAATACGCGTTTGGGCATTTTTATGCAATTGGATAAATATTAATCGCTGAAAATCGCGTTACTTTGTAGATATTATCTAAAAGTCATGCAATAGTCAGGTAAGCCTTTAATTAAATAATAATAACAATACCAGTTTACTTTAGCCATCTATACATTTAAACTTCTCTTTCGCGTCGATTTGGTCTTTGGCTTGCGGGCGCTGCATTCCTCTAACTTTGTTATTGATTAACTCAGTTAGGCGGTTTGCTAAATTCAGCTAAAAGAGAAATTTTTGGCTGTTGTAAATTAACTGGTTTCGAGGATTATGATGCAGCCATCATTTAACAAAAACAAAGCAATACTTTCTTTACTCCCTCTTTTAACCTTTGTCGCTCTGTTTTTAGGCTCTGGTTTATATTTGCAATCACAAGGGGTTGATTACGCTTTTTATCAGCTTCCTGCTCCAGTGGCTATACTCCCCGCCATTATGCTGGCCTTTATTTTAAATAAAGGCACGGTTAATCAATGCGTCGAAACCTTTATAAAAGGCGCAGGCCACAACAATATTATTACCATGTGTTTAATTTACTTACTTGCTGGGGCATTTTCTGCCGTTGCAAGTGCAACAGGCGGTGTAGATGCCGTCGTTAATGCTGGCTTATCGCTTATTCCGCCAGCTTTATTGCTCCCTGGTTTGTTTTTAATTGCGGCCGTTGTTTCTACCGCAATGGGAACGTCAATGGGAACGATTGGTGCCATTGGTCCGATTGCCTATGCGGTATCAATTAAAACAGGTATCGATCCTGCTCTTATGGCCGGTACAATCGTATCAGGCGCCATGTTTGGTGACAATTTATCGATTATTTCAGACACGACTATTGCAGCCACACGTACACAGGGCTGTGAAATGAAAGACAAGTTTAAAGAAAATCTTAAAATTGCAGTCCCTGCTGCAATACTGACTATTGGCTTGTTGTTTTATTTAACACCTGCTGCTCAAGTTGTTGAAACCAAGGATTACGATATTTGGTTAGTACTTCCGTATGCCTTTATTTTAGTGTTAGCAGTTGCTGGCTTGAACGTATTTGTGGTGTTATTTAGTGGTATTATTTTCGCTGCACTTATGGGCTTTACAGGAAGTTATGAAGGCGCAAGCTTTGTAAAAGATATTTACAAAGGCTTTACTGATATGCAGGAGATATTTTTACTCTCTATGTTTATTGGTGGCTTATCTGAATTTATTCGAATTAATGGTGGCCTTGATTACATCGCTCAAAAAATTCAAGCAATTACAAAAATCATTGCCAAATGGCACCGCAAAGTGGCAGATCAATTAGGTATTGCAGCACTCGTTATGACAAGTAATGTGTGTATTGCTAATAATACAGTGTCGATTATTGTCGCGGGACCTATTGCCAAAAAGCTTGCTGATGACGGTGAAATAAGCGGTAAACGATCTGCGAGTTTACTGGATATATTTGCTTGTGTAACACAGGGCTCACTGCCTTATGGCGCGCAAGCACTTCTGTTAGGTGCTACGTTTAAAATTAGTCCGTGGGAAGTATCAACGTCCTCTTATTACTGTTTTATTCTAGCCTTTACTGCCATTGCTATTATTTGCTTGCGTCGTAATAAAGCGTAATATATTAACGAGTAATTATGTTGCAGCATTACCGATAGCTGCAACATATGTTAAATTAACACTCAACAAAACAATCACCTCTGCTATAATTGCCGCTTACACAGATAACCTAACATTATAGTTATAAATCATTATGAAATTTAAAACACTACTTCCTCTGCTTAGCGTGTGTTCGCTTGCATTAACATCGTCTGCTTTGGCTGCAAGTTGGAGCAGTACTGCATTACACGTTAATAATGGCGCTCAAAAAAACCCTTTTACTAAGAAAAAATCAAATACAACCGTTTACTCTATCCAGCATGCTTCTGGCTATGAGTTTGGTGATAATTTTTTCTTTATTGATTATAGTAACGACGTAAAGGACGATGGCTACCAAGATGATGACTTTTATGGCGAGGGATACTCAACCGTTAGTTTATCTGCGCTTTATGATGAAAGAGTAGGCACCGGTAGCTTGTTAGATGTTGGTTTAACGGCTGGAATTAATATTGCGCACGATGCCAAAGTAGTTAAATATTTACCTGGTGTAAAACTAAGCTGGGATGTACCTGGATTTAATTTTTTATCTACACTTGTTACAGCCTATATTGATGACAGCGAGGGTGTTGCTAAAGGCGGCGCACCTATTGAAACAAATAGCTGGATGTTTGATGTCGCTTTTGAATACCCTTTCACTATTGGCTCTCATAAGTTTAGTTTTAAAGGGCATGCCGAATACATTGCAAAGCGTGAAGATGAGTTTGGTAACAACGTAGAAGCGTGGATACTCGCCCAGCCTATTTTGGTCTGGGATATGGGCCATGCCCTAGCAATGAAAGAGAATACCTTACTGCTTGGTATGGAGCTGCAATACTGGCACAACAAGCTAGGTACCGAAGTGACCGAGTCGGTTCCGCAAATACATGTAGAGTGGACATTTTAAACACCAACATTAAATATCACCATTATTCA
>NZ_PNDU01000119.1:0-3816 GCF_005886635.1 Pseudoalteromonas sp. S558
TGGTCTGATCAATGTCTGTTATAAATATAAGCTTGGCAATATTAGTCTTTTATTTAGTAAGTACTTTTAAAGAACGCAATTTGCTTCAAACGAATAATGCACCAGCGCCCTATTTTAATTTACCACTTTTAAACCAACCGACTGAAAGAATAAGCATTGCACAACTTGAAGGCAAAACCACTGTTGTCTATTTTTTTGCGCCATGGTGCACTATTTGTCGTTACAGCATGCCGAATCTAGAAGCAGCACTCGATAGCTCTAATATTAATGCAATTGGTATTGCATTTGATTATAAGAATGAGCAAGAAGTCGCTCACTTTGTTGATGAATTAAACCTCACTATGCCAATTGTATTAGGAGATAAACATACTCAAGCGAACTATAAAGTAAGTGCATTTCCAACTTATTACGTCATAAATGAAAAATTGCAGATCACTGCGCGTTCAATGGGCTACTCAAGTCAGCTAGGGATTGCAGCAAGAGCTTGGTAGATACGTGGTCCATTGTGACTTAAATTTTAGAATGCACAGCATCATAAAAATAGAACAACACAATCGGTTTTTTATGCTTTAAAATATTTTTTAATCATTTAAACTGAAAAAAATCAACTAAAGGAGAGCGTTATGCTTACAGTAATTTTTGGCCGCGAAGGTTGTCCATTTTGTGTACGTGCAAAAGACGTAGCAGAACAACTAGCAAATGAACGCGATGATTTTAAATTTCGTTATATCGACATTATAAAAGAAGGGATAAGCAAAGTTGATTTAGAAAAGTCAGCGGGTAAACCTTGCCCTACCGTACCACAAATTTTTGTAGACCAAAATCACATTGGCGGGTTTACCGAATTTGAAGCTTACGCAAAAGAAAACCTAGGCTTGTACAAATAAGCTTTGTATTAAATATGTTAACCAGTTTAATAAACCTCAAATTAAACTGGTTAAATTTCGACCACTTTCAAATACATATAAATTAGTTTCAATTTATACAAGCATTTGCCTCGCTAATCCTATATAATGCGCGCCTCTTTAAATTCGTTGAGGCGTATTAATGTCAGAACCAGTCACGTTTGAATCTCTAAATCTTTCTCCTGCAATTTTGAAGGCAGTTGAAGAGTTGGGTTACAAGACACCATCTGAAATCCAAGCTCAATGTATACCGTTATTGCTAGAAAGAAAGGACGTACTGGGACTAGCTCAAACGGGTACAGGTAAAACCGCAGCATTTGCACTGCCATTACTTAATAATATTGACCCGTCTGTGAAGCAGCCACAGATCCTTGTACTCACACCAACACGTGAGCTTGCGATCCAAGTAGCTGAGGCATTCGAACAATATGCTAAACATGTTCGTGGTATTGAAGTATTGGCACTATATGGTGGCCAAAGCTACAGTATCCAATTAAGCGCACTT
The DNA here is from genome assembly GCF_005886635.1 of Pseudoalteromonas sp. S558. NCBI lineage: Bacteria > Pseudomonadati > Pseudomonadota > Gammaproteobacteria > Alteromonadales > Pseudoalteromonadaceae > Pseudoalteromonas > Pseudoalteromonas sp. S558. The sequence goes on from NZ_PNDU01000119.1 coordinate 1,411, forward strand.
CGTCGTGGCGCTCAGGTTATTGTTGCAACTCCAGGTCGTTTAATCGATCACATTAACCGTGGCACTATCAAGTTTGATGCTCTACAAGCACTTGTACTTGATGAAGCCGATGAAATGTTACGTATGGGCTTTATCGATGATGTAGAAAGCATCATGGAAAAAACACCGCGCGAAAAGCAAACATGTCTTTTCTCTGCGACTATGCCTAAGCAAATTCAAAACATCAGCAGCAAATATATGAACAATCCTGAACAGGTTCATATTTCTGCACGTAACTCAACAGTATCATCTGTTGAGCAAGTGTTTTGGAATGCAAGCGTACATAAAAATAAAGCAATTGTTCGCTTCTTAGAAGCTGAGCAATATGAAGGTGCTATTGTTTTCGTTCGTACACGTAACGATACAGTACAACTTGCTGAGTTATTAGAGCGCGAAGGTTTCTCTGCTGCTCCACTTAACGGTGACATGAACCAGCAAGCACGTGAACGCACTGTAGATCGTTTAAAAAGTGGCATGCTAAACATTGTTATTGCAACAGATGTAGCGGCACGTGGTCTAGATGTTGACCGTTTAAGCTTAGTTATCAACTACGATATTCCACAAGATTCTGAAGCCTACGTTCACCGTATCGGCCGTACAGGTCGTGCTGGTCGTACTGGTAAAGCAATTTTATTCGTAAAACATAACGAACGTTATTTACTTAAAAATATCATTCGTCATACGAAGTCTGAAATTGCACAAGTTGAATTACCAACTGCAAAAATTGTTGAAGAAAAACGTATCGAAGCGTTACAAGCAAAATTAACTATTGCGCTTGAAAACAAAGACATTACATTCTTCAATGATGTAGCTACTAACATGGCTGAAAAACTTGACCTTCCTCTTGAAAGCTTAGCGGGTGCGTTACTGTGTTTAGCACAGCAACAGTCGCCAATTAAAGTTGAAGAAGTTAAGATTCAACCTCGTGAACGTAACGAGCGTAACGACCGCAATCCACGTAATGACCGCAACGATCGCGGTGACCGTGGACGTCGTAACGAGCGTGGCGGCGAACGTGGTGGTGAACGCGCTGAGCGTAAACCTCGCGAACGTAACAGCCGTGATGCAGGCCCTATGGATACGTACCGTATCGAAGTAGGTCGTGAACATGGTGTTCAGGTTAAAAACATTGTTGGCGCTATCGCTAACGAAGCTGACATCTCAAGCAAGTTTATTGGTGATATTCGTTTACACGACAATCACAGTACGGTTCAATTACCGCAAAACATGCCTAAAGATGTACTTGATCATTTCCAAAAAGTGTTTATTTGTAAACGTCCTATGGGCTTAACAATCACACAAGATCAAGGCCCTGCTGAACCACGCGGCGAACGCTCTGAGCGTCCAGCTGGTGATAAACGCAGCTTTAACAAAGACGACAGTGCACGCGGTGATAAGCGCAGCGGTCCTCGTAAAGAACGTCGCCCAGTAAGCTTCACAGCTAAATAAGCAACGACTCTTTAATAAAAAAACCTTGCCACGAAAGTGACAAGGTTTTTTTGTTTTTAAGCTGCTGCTACAGTGAAAACAAGGTAAACTTTCGCGTCAATTCAATAGTCGCTTGAGATAGTTTTATTAGTCTGAGTTCAGGTTGCTTAATGCCTATAAATACATTTCTTTGATTTTAAAACAACAAAAATTCTGTAAACTAGACAAAGGCTATAATTCACGGACGAATTAAAAATTGAAAAAGATTTACGACAACTTGCTCCTTGTAGCAATAATACTTCCCATTTTATTATGCATCACTATTCCTATTTTAATGGACTTTACAGATCCGCCATTCATCTCAAATGAACTATACGACGTTGTTTTCTTTATAGTCCTCCCTATTATCTGCTGTGCACTATTTATCTATTTAAATATACTTATATTCAATAAATATAAACGCTGCAGTAAATATAGAAAATCACTTAAATACAATTTTTCAGATACTAAAATGAAATTGGAATCCATTTTCATGTACCCATTATCCCCTTTATTAATCTATGGAATACTTCATATTTTTATCTCTGATCCTATTAAATTATGGGCTTACTACACACAAGGCGACTATTGGTATAAAGAATATATCCTGACAGATGTTCAAGAGTGTGGCGCTGAGTATGAAGATAGTTGTACTCGTTTATACTTCAAAGACCCTAAAACGAATAAAATTCATGATTTTAGGTGGTATGACGATAAGTCTAAAATAATGAGCAACAAAAACGATTATGTATATATTGTTGGTGAGGCCAGCTTGTTTGGCTATCCCCCTGTGTCAGGATAGTTGTCGCTTCTAACTTTTAATAGAGGCAGATAAAATGAGACGTCGATTTACACAAGAATTTAAAGTTCAAGCTGTTGAAAAAGCATTATCGCAATGTG
>NZ_PNDU01000012.1:0-55919 GCF_005886635.1 Pseudoalteromonas sp. S558
AAAAACTGGAATCAACAAGACAATCATTATTAACTACAATTATTAAACAAGAATATAATTAGAATTAATATTTTTAATTAAGTTCATAAAAAATGAAAAATTTTAAAATAATATTTCAATGGTGAGTTTTAGGCATAAAAAAAGCCAGTTCAAAACGAACTGGCTTAATCATTACTAAAATTAGTAACTAAATAGGGAAATCAACATGAATACTTGTATTAACTGCAATTAATCAACAAGCATAATAGTAGACGCCCTATTTTTAATTAAGTTCAAAAAAATTCGAATATTCTGAAATTAATTTAATTTTTAATCAGAGACAACATCTGTTGTTCGTCAAACTGAGTGAAACTCATTGATTTATCAGTAAATAATGCGTCAACAAGCGCTTGCTTATCTTCTTGCATTTTAAATACTTTCTGTTCAATTGAGTTACTCATTATGAGCTTATATACAAAAACAGGGTTAGTTTGCCCAATTCGATAAGCACGATCAGTTGCTTGTTTCTCTACCGCAGGGTTCCACCATGGATCAAAATGTATAACTGTATCGGCCTGCGTTAAATTAAGACCGGTGCCGCCGGCTTTTAAACTAATTAAAAACACCGATGTTTTACCACTGGTAAACTCATCAATTACTTTATCGCGATGGCGTGTTTGGCCTGTAAGTAAGCTAAAGTCTATGTTTATTTCTTCTAGGCGTTTAGCTATTAAGTCGAGTGCCGAGGTAAATTGACTAAATATAATAACTTTACGGCCAAGGCTTAGCATTAATGGTAAATGGGTCGCTAGCCATTCTAATTTGGCTGAGCCAGCCTGCGTATCGGGCTCTATTAATTTAGGGTGACAACAAATTTGTCTGAGTTTCAATAATGCTTCTAAAAAAGCGAGTTTGCTTTTTTGTACGCCTTGCTCTGCAAATAAGTCGATTAACCTTTCTTCAAGAGCCTGCGTAATTCCCTGATACATTTCTTTTTGCTTAGGTTCAAACTCAAACTCTTTAGTTAACTCTGTTTTTTCAGGAAGTTCTTGCGCCACTTGTGCTTTAGTTCGGCGCATTATAAAGGGCATGATAAGCGCTTTTAATTGCTCAGCTCTTTGTATGTCTGCTTCGCGTTCAATAGGCGTTTGAAAATGCTGTTTAAAATGAGCTTGGGAACCAAGTAATGATGGCATAGCAAAGTCGAGTAACGATTTAAGCTCAAGCAAGTTGTTTTCGATTGGCGTACCACTTAAACATAATTTAAACTCGGCATTTAAACGTTTAACCAAGCGTGAGACTTGCGCTGTGTCATTTTTAATATATTGCGCTTCATCGAGAATTATATTTTCGAAATACAGCGGCGAATAATAAGCTATGTCACGCTTCAACAGTGGATATGTTGTTAATATGCATTGAGACTGGGCAAGGTGCTGTAATGGCTCGTTTCGGTGAGAGCCAAAAATAGTTGTTACCTTTAATCCTTTCGCAAACTTTGTTATTTCGTTTTGCCAGTTACTAACAAGGCTTGTAGGGCATACTATTAAAGTAGGCCCGGCTTGCGGACGGTTATAGGTGCTTGTTAAAAATGCGATAACTTGCAGTGTTTTACCAAGCCCCATGTCGTCGGCTAAAATGCCACCTAATTTGTGACGTTTTAAAAAACTTAACCAATCGACACCTTGTTGTTGGTACTCTCTAAGTTCTACTGAATCATTTAAGCCATGAAGCGACACCTTCGCCATAGTATGATCGGTATTATTTAACTCTTGTAAATAAAGCTCTAAAGAATCGTCATGTAGCTCAACATTTATGGCTGTGTGTTTTACAAGCTCAGGGAGGTACGAAAGCGGTATATTAAATTCGTCTCGTGTTTTTACAAACTCGAAACGCTGCTTAAATTCACACAGTAAATTTATCGCTGATTTATTTATAACGCCAAACTGACGACCTACAGGATAGTAATGAAATAATTCACTTTGACGATTCAGTGATTGATAAACGAGATCTTCGTTAGTGAAAAGTAACGCGGCTTTAGCATCACCAAGTATCACTTTACAATGCATTTGATGGCCTACGGCTCGATTAGCATAAAGTGTTACTTCGCTTTGTGGATTAGCCACTGTCATTTTGCTAATTGTTACTTTCCAACCCCGCTCTTTAAAGCTAGGAAGTACTTCATAAGTAAGCCAATGCAAGTGAATAGGGGATTGTTTAGTGAAAACAAATTCACTTTGTAAACCCCCTTTACAAAACTCAAAACCTAAATTTACAAGTTCATTTGTAACAGTATTCTCAAATGCATTATTTATTATGCTCGCGGGCGCTTCACCAGCTAAATAGTTTTTGTTTTTATACTTAAATAACAATGAAAGCGCTAAACCTCGCTCTCCCATAGTCACTTTTAACACTGCATTACTTGCAGCTTTAGGGAGCGCTGTTTGCGAATTTGTTGGATGTGGTATAACGCCTGCACCAAAGTTATCAGCTAACTGTTTATATATTCGATCAAAGTTTGCACTGTGTAACGCTGGCATTGTTTGTAAATGCGAAATTTCGTCAGCACTTAAAGGTGTACGTATACGACCAATTTTTAAATGATCTAAATCGATATAAGTAGGTGGGGTTGTTTTGAGCAGTGCCCAGCTTTTACTTTGCTCTAAATTAATACCCAGCTGAGTTAAGTCTTTTTCTTGTTGCCACTTAAAACTAAGTGCTTGACCGCTTTGTGGTTTAATAGCAACACGAGAGCGTTGTAAAAATAGGCGCTCCGTTGCAATTAACTGCTGCAGCGCGTTAAAACCCCATTGGCCTTTAAGCTCAATACTTCCGACAGCATTTTGCGAACGTATCCAACTGTAAAGCCTAAAGTCACTTTCGAGTAAATCATTCGGGGTTATAAAACTATTGAGTTGTTGATCCGTAAGGTTACGGCCTAATGTGTAATTTTGGTCTTTATCGTAATTGGCTATTTTAGGCGATAGAAATACTTTATTATTTTCGATATCTAAGACAAATAGTAAAACCTGAGATGGCATTGCTTGCTCTGCACTTTTAAGTGCACTTAACTCGCTAAACCAATCGTTAATAAAATAATCCTCACCGTATTCACCAGAGTGTTCTATCTTAAGTTTTAATAAAATTGCTGCAAGGTGTCGGCATTTCGTTTTTATATTACACGTGCAATGTGTGTCAACGGAGTAACCAGTTGGTAATTTACTGATCTCAATACGTTGATTAAACGGCGTACCGTTATCGCCTTGAACCGTTGAATCAACAACAGAAAAGTTAGAAGTATGCTCTAACCAAGTGATTTTGCCGTTTTTGTAGTACTCTTTCCCTTTAGCAAGCACGTTAGGCCTAAACAGTTTATTTATAAAGCGTTCGGAAAGAGGAAACTGGGTAGCCTGCTCATTTTTAATTTCTTCAAAAATAGCCAGTAAATCATTTTTTGATAAGTTAGCAGACATGTCACTCTAAGGATTAGTTTTTAAAAATAATTCTGCCAGTATATGCCTTATGTGCTTTGAGCTAAAGCAATATTAACGCTATATAAACTAGTAGGTGTTGATAGGTTGGTAAAAAATCGGTTTATGACTAAATTTAGAATGGATTTTGTTGAATAAATTGTAAAATGCAGCCCATTCAAAAAATAAAAACAACTTATATAATAGTTAGAGGGCTTTATAGATCAGAATTTTACTAACATTTTTTAAAACATGTGGCGAATAGCTAAAAAAGAGAAAGCCAGTTAGTAAAAAAATGATCTACGCTATAAAATAGGCTAAATAAGCGCATTAATAACGTATATAGATCAAATTTTTACTAACTTAATGATATAGCAGATCAATATTTTACTAACTATATAAACCCAACAGATCGCTATTTTACTAAGTAATTAATTAAAAGCACTTAATAACTTAGTAAGTTGATCTAATCGTTTGTCAGTCATCACTTTGTTATTTATTTTTATAGAAACGTCGCCACTTTTAAGGTTTCGTTGCAATGAAACAAAGTCATTTTCAAGTACAGCTTCACGTTTAACAACCATATGCGGCTCAGCAGTTAAGCATTTAGTTATTTCCATAGCGCGCTTGTCATCGCTTGTAATCGCATTAATTTCGTTATTGCTTGCTAGATCAACCACTAATTGATTAAAGCCCTCACAATCGCGCTCCTTTGCATTGACAAGCTTTTTAGCAACTTCTCTACCTACGTGATTAGCTGTTGGGTAAAGTGCTATAACATTTGCTGGAATTTGCTCATAGGCTTTAATCGCATCAGCTATAGCAGTATGAGACACACCTTCTATCGCTGCAATTTCACGATAAGATCCTTTTTTACCTTGCTCAATCAATTCATTTTTGGTTTGTTGATAAGCTTGTCCTAGTTCCCATAAACTTGGCGCAATATATTGATCTGATGACACAGCTAAAATTTTAGCATCTTGCTCTGTAAAATCACTTGAGCTCAGTACTAAGTAATCAGCATTCCCTAAAATACAAGCCATGCGACGTCGAGAGCCTGCTAAAACTAAGCTTGTATCACCTTGATCCCAAAGTAGAGCAGGATGCTGATTACGGCCATCGTCAGAGATTGCAGGAAGAATATCCGACACTGACTTTTCATTTAGAAGCGCTTGTACACGACGATTTTTACCATATACACCTGTTGTAGATTCAATATCTGCATGCGGGATCACTTTACAAATAAGTGTTATCTGCCGAGTAGGATCGCTAGGAGCGGGCATTCTTATCACATCGCCAGCACTGGCTTGTTCAAGGAGTGCATCGAGGCTGCTAGTACCTACAGCTGTTGCAAAAGGATCTAAGCGGGTGTCATTTTTACGTTTTTTAGCCATTTTTATTTAACATCCTTACTTAGGGGTATTTAATTTTGATTGTGTAGATTGCCAATTAGAGCGAATCAGCATTTCAAGCTCATCAACAACATCTTTTATGTTCTCTTGCGCACGCATAAGTGACTCACGACTCGCTAAGCTATCAGATGCTTTTTGATCAAAAATAGTGTTAAAAGATGAAGAGCTTGCTGTAATTGCTGAACTATGGTTGATGGGATAACTCATTACTTGGCGACCAAATGCACTACGCACATCTTTAACAATATCACGCTGTGAATGATTACCTTTAACGTAGTTGGTTACTAAAAACTGCATAAAGTCCCAGCCTTCATGACCAAGCGCGGCAACGGTATGATAAATCTCACCTAAGCGTTTTAAATATTTGTTATTAGCATCAAAATCCACAGCTTCTGGGTGAACCGGAATAAGCATTGCGGTTGATGCCATTAATGCGTTATAAAACATAAAGTTAAGCGTTGGAGCAGTATCAATAAGTAAAATATCAAACTCGTCTTTTACCGGTTCAATTACTTTTTCGAGTAACTTATGATAATGGCGAGTTTGTTCATAATTTGAGGAATCTTTGAGTATAGTGGCAGTTTCGTGTTCAAAATAAAAGTCATCCATACCAGAAGGTAAAACACGAATATTAGGAATATGAGTAGGTAAAAATGAATTTGATACAAATTCTGGCCATGTTTCACCTTCCTCTAACTCAATGCAATCACGCATTAAATCGCCAACAGTAATTGGGTCGTGTTCACTTGATGGGAAGAAACTTGATGACGATCCTTGTGGATCTAAATCAATAATACCAATGCGATAACGCTTAATATTTGTTGTAGCAAGCGCAGCAGCAATATTAACCATACTGGTTGTTTTACCACAACCGCCTTTGAGTGAATTTATAACAATAACTTGGAGTTTATCGTTTTCTGTACGGTGATCTGGCTTGATATCCATAATATCAGCCATGGAAAAAATATTTACAAGTGTGTAAGCGTAATGACCATTTGCACCGCGTTTTATGTTTAAATCGTCAAAATCACCATTATCATGACGTCTTTTTAATGTACGATTATTACAACCTAGTAAGTCTGCAGCTGCTTTTTGGGTGTATGTTCTTAATTCTTTCTCTTCTGATTTAAGATGAGCGCGGTAATGTTGAATACGTCCTTCTAGTGACTTTTCTGCAACCTCAGCAGTTGCTTTTAAAAGCCGATAGGTATTTAGCGCGTTATTGTTGATAGACATACTTTCCTTCCTCAAAGTTAGGCAGTTAGTATAATGTCCATTCAATTAGCTGTAAACAACTATTTATGACGACATGCATTTTAAAAAGAAGACATCTAATAATATTTTTACACCATTAATATTGCTTAGTATAAATAAAGAAGTTTAAAGGTGGTTAAATATATAAGGTAATAAAGGTTAAGCACCTTAAATTACTATGTAAGTTAATGATAAATATAAATAATAACTTTAAAAGCAGATCACCTTTATACTTGGTTAAGATCAGATCTTTATTAACACTCAGATCACCTTTTTACTAAGCAGTAATTTTGAAAGTGAGTTATGCACAGCTTACCCCTTAACTTATAAACAAAAACATACCATTAGATCAGTTTTTTACTAAGTAAATTATAAAGTTATGCACGTGCCAGTGCTGTAAACGGTAGCTTTAATTAGTATAGATCTGATCTATAGTAAGTACAGATCAGATCTATGCTAACTCAATATGCCTTTATCCACAGGGCAACAATTTTTAAACGGTATTTGTCGTGCTTAATTTGATAAAATAACTATTACAATGGACAAAATAACAGCTGAGTTAGTAAAAAGTCGGTTTATAGTTCGGTTGTTAGTATAATATTGATCTTAAAATATCAAAAATCAACACTACTTAGTATAAAAGTGATCTGAATAGATTATTTGAAGTTGGATCACTTTTATACTAACTTAAACATTTAACTTTTCTTTGTTTATGTGTTGTTATTAGCTGTCGCAATAAAAAATGGAAATAAGAACAATGAGCCGAAAGGTCAACATCTCGGTAGATAACTTGCCTGATACATTAAGAGGCCAAATTCACGGGGTGGAAAGTGCAATAGATAACGAAAGTTTAGCACTATTTACTGATAATAAAGATGTTCGCGTTTCTATTGAAAATGCTGCTCATGGATTACGTGCTTATTCAAATACGTTTAATCACTATGATTTATGGGGACGCTTTGTTCGATCTGGCCATAAAAAATTGCCGCTTGAAGAAGCACCGAAAAAAACAATCATTACCCGTAAAATATCAGAAAAGGTAGATGGTATTTTATACGATGGTGAAATTAAAATTACACCTGCCGTAGTAAGTACGCGCAAAGATGGTGAAGACGTTGAATATCTAGTTTGGCCATCAGACAGAGAAGAAAAAGTAGAACGCGCACTAATCCGTTTAGCGTCAAAAGGTAAAATAGTAAAAATTAATTTTAAGTCCGGTATTCAATATGCTGTGGTTTTTTCTATGAACGAGTTAGCGCAAGAACTTAAAGCCGTTGGGCAGTCAATGCCGTACCCAGCAATTAAAGAATCTCTCGAGGCGCTTCAAGGTTCTAAACTTTCGTTTAAATATTCTGCAACGGACACAAAAAACTCTGACATTGATGATTCCTTTTACGAATCAAATATGAACTTTTTATCGTCACTACATTTTAGTGGTAAAAAAGGTCAAGGCGGCAATGTTAAGTGTGTAGCCTGTTTAAATGCGTTTGTTCACAACATGATTGATAACCTTGAATACAAAGGATATTACTTTAACAGCGCACAAGAACTTAAACGTGGATTATCGCGTTGGATGATGCTTCGTTTGTATCACCTTTGGCGTTATGCAGCACCAGGTAAAACGTACCATTTTAGATTACTTTCAATTATGGAAAAATACGGATCTATTTATTCAACTGATGATATTACCGAAAATAAATTAAAAGCACTTCGTCGTGATATGACCACCACAATGAAAGATTTGATTGAAAAAGGTGCAATATCAGAATACAGCATTACAAACGTTAAAGATGACAAAACCGGTAACATTATCGATTACACATACGAAATGCACCCGTCTGATCAGTTTTGCGATGAAATACTTACATTGAACAAACACAATAAACGCATTGAAATCCAAGGCGGTAAACGCATTGTTGAAAATGCCGTGCTGATTGATGAAGATAAAATTGAAGAAATAGTAGAAAAATAATAACCGTTATTTTAAATACTGTACGGATAACTAAAAAGGCCACACTATGTGGCCTTTTTAACATAATGACTACCGCTCAACCTGTTCTAAATATAACCTATCAACCAAAAAATCATACTCGCGCTTACGAGGGTGAGTTTCGGGTTTTTGATAATCAGGTAATATACCTAATTTTACGTCTGGTTCTGGATTAATCAGAATAAAGGGTAATGCAGCACTCACATGATAGCGATTTTGCGCCGTATATCTCACATTTACCTGTGGACTCACTCGAGTAGGGCGGCGAATTCTAAGTTTTTCCTTTTCGCCTAAACTAGCAACCCGTAATTGTTCTTGAGCTACAAGTGATTGCCATTTTTGTTGATCTATCATTCTTGGATTTCGATAACTGGCCGATTTGTCGAGCATTTCCAGTGCCATTTTTTTAGTCAGCGTTTTAGTTGCGTGTTTGTGCATCCAAGTAAACCTAACCGAAAATGGCGATTCGCTTTCACTATGAATTTTACGATATGCAGCAAGCGTTATCAAATTTGGTATAGCATTGTGAACTGCTTCAAATCGAGCATCGTTGCTATCAATAGCTAAAATAGATTCTTTAAACGTAGCTTTAGCTTTATTTACTTGAGCTATACGATTATTTAAAGCTTGTTTATCTGCATTTTTAATAACGAGCAAACCAGGGTGCCTTTTTAAAACACGACTGCTTAATCCTGATTTTTTATACATGTCTGAAAAAGAGTTTAGGATTGCTTTTTGAGCAGGTACTCCAGTGATTTTAGAAACAAGTATAGATTCTGGAACTTTACTCTCATCGAAACTACTTACATCTGGTAATTGATAATATTCCGCTTTGGAGAATTCACACTCTTTTAGTTCTTCAATCAACCTCAAAGTTAATTCGTTCATTAAATCAAACTGACTTCTAATTTGTACCTTAGTTACCATTACACACCTCAAAGAACACATCTTACTATTCTAATGTTACTACATGCACTTTGCTTTGTCTAAATAAATAATTAATAGTACTCGGGGCTTATATTTATTTAATAACCATTTAAGTATGATGTGTTCTTTACGGTGAGGATATATAAACGAAGAAAGATTGAAACTTCTTACTAATTCATATTACATTGGAGTATTTACTTTGTCGTATATAAAAAGGCTAATACGCCAAGTACTAGATTATCTACGTAGTAGATGATAAAACTAAGTTTAGAAAAATGAGTTAAGCGGAGTTATATAATTTTCATATACTTATCCAACCGTCTTAGCATTTATAATTACTGACTCATATTACATCGTGTTGGTAGTACAGTGATCAGGCAAAAGGTTACAATGACTACAAATGCTTTTTGATATCAGTTCCTCTTTAAAGATACTTCTAGCAGTAGGAGCTTTAATCATGGTGAATTGTTAATTAGCACTATCACTTTGAAGAGAAAACTTAACGGTCTACCACACCTTTAAGTTGTGGCACTTTTGAATATAGTCCTGCATACGAGTGCTATACAAGGTTATGCGTCTAGGATTTAAAGCGCAGATAAATGATTACCACAAACGCTCATACCATACATTAAGGTCTGCACATAGCACTTGATCGCTATTAACTAATTATCCGTGTAAAGTTAAGATTACAGAACACACCATTTAAGTATGATGTGTTCCCATCTAAATTACGTATAACATCCCCTTATGCGCTATTTATTCTCAATGCATTAAAATTGTAAATAGTTAGCTCTAAATACATGTATTTTAACACTTTAGTTTCTTCTAAATAAAACTAAAGTGTATGTTATATAACCAGCTAGGTTAAGTAAGATTACTATTATACTTATCTCATAACTAAATAATTGGTAAATAGTGAATTTAGTCCTTGAACAAAGGGTAGTGCATACGTTAATTTCTTTGTATCAGGTAATGTAGGAATGAGGAAAAGAACATGCAACCGTGGAACCCAAATAGCTGGAGAGAGCTGCCAATACTGCAGCAACCTCAGTACCCAGATCAAGAAATACTAGAATCAGTAGAAAGCCAATTAAAAACGGCTCCGCCTTTAGTTTTTGCTGAAGAAACAAGAAGCCTATTCAAACAACTTGAAGATGTGTGCGAAGGTCGTGCTTTTTTACTTCAAGGTGGTGACTGTGCAGAATCATTTAGCGATTTTAATGCCGCTAACATTCGCGATACATTCAAAACAATCTTACAGATGGCTGTTGTATTAACTTACGGCGGTAAATGCCCTGTAGTTAAAATAGCGCGCATGGCTGGTCAATACGCTAAACCTCGTTCAGCAGACTTAGAAACAATTAATGGCGTGTCTTTACCATCTTACCGTGGCGACATTATTAATAATATCGAGTTTACAGAAGAAGCACGTATACCCGATCCACAACGCTTAATGACTGCATACCATCATAGTGCCGCTACGTTAAACTTATTACGTGCTTTTGCTCAAGGTGGCCTTGCCGATCTTCACCAGGTAAACCGTTGGAACATGGGCTTTGTTGCTGCAAATCCGCTTAAAGAAAAATACCAACAACTTGCAGATAAAATTCAAGACGCACTAGAGTTTATGGAAGTGTGCGGAATTAACTCTACAATTGCGCCAAGCTTAAAAGAAACCGATTTATACACTTCTCACGAAGCGTTATTACTTGGTTACGAAGAGGCGCTTACTCGTCGCGACCACTTATCGGGTGATTGGTACGATTGCTCTGCTCACTTTGTTTGGATTGGTGAACGTACTCGTCAACTAGACCATGCACATATTGAGTTTTTCAAAGGCATTAAAAACCCAATTGGTGTTAAAGTTGGCCCAGGTATGGACCCAGATGACCTAATTCGTTTAATTGATGCATTAAACCCAGATAACATTCCTGGTCGTTTAACGCTAATTACGCGTATGGGTGCAGATATACTTCCTGAAAAACTTCCAGCGCTAGTAAGAAGAGTTCAACAAGAAGGCCGTAAAGTAATTTGGAGCTCAGATCCAATGCACGGTAACACTGAAAAAGCGACATCAGGTTACAAAACACGTAACTTCGACAATATTATGCGCGAGATCAGTCAGTTCTTCGCTGTACATAAAGCTGAAGGTTCATACGCAGGTGGTGTTCACCTTGAGATGACAGGCCAGCACGTTACAGAGTGTACAGGCGGTGCTTACGGCTTATCTGATGATGACTTAGCACAGCGTTATAAAACGCAGTGTGATCCACGTCTTAACGCCGACCAAGTATTAGAGTTAGGCTTTTTAGTGGCTGATTTACTAAAAGACGCACGTAAATAATATTTTTTATATTAAAAAAACCGCTTAGTTGCGGTTTTTTTATGCTTAATTTAAATGACTAAGTTAGTACTTACGTCGCTCTAAGTCTGTTTCTATCAATATTTTTGCAGAAATTTCTTCAACAGAATGATGTGTAGAATTAAAATAAGCAATTTTATGACGCTTATAAAGCATCTCAACTTCGCGCACCTCAATACGGCACTGTTTAATAGACGCATATTTAGAATTAGCCATACGTCTGTGTCTAATTGCCGCAAGTCTCTCAGGGTCAATCGTAAGTCCGAATAACTTATGTTTATAAGGGACTAAACACTTTGGCAAACCTTCGTTATCTAAATCTTCTTCTGTAATAGGGTAATTAGCCGCTTTAATGCCGTACTGCAGTGCTAAATATAAGCTTGTTGGTGTTTTACCACTGCGACTAACGCCAATTAAAATGATGTCGGCTTCAGAAAAGTTTTTAATATTTCCGCCATCATCATTCATAAGAGCATAGTTAACAGCATCAATTCTAAAGTCATAACTTTTTTCGTGGATAGAGTGTGTTCGATGCATTTTTGGCACTGGGGCTACATTGAGCTCTTTTTCTATTTTTTCACTGTATGTAGTTAAAAAATCATAGGTAACCGCATTAGCTGATTTAATAATTTCACTCAAACTATGATTAACAAAAGTGAAAAAAACAAACGGTTTCTCGCCTGTTTTTGCAGCGGTGGCGTTAATTAACGCTTTAATCTCGTGCGCTTTTTCTTCTGTTTCTACAAAAGGAATGGTTTTATGATTAAAATCGATAGGAAACAACGATAAAGTTGCATGCCCAAAAACCTCAGAAGTAATCGCTGTTCCATCTGATATATAAAAAGCAGTTCTCATAATTAACCTTTTTATTACGTTTAATCCCTAAAATGGGTTTCTCACGGTTTACGTGAGGACTATTGCCAGTGTAGAATGTGCGTGGCCTTTATAAAAGGTTTTCTTTCTTAACTCTCACAGTTAGACCTACAATTTGTTTTTTTGGAGAAAGATCCGTGCAAGAATACGTTCTCTGGTATCAAGAGCTTGGTATGCAAGATGTTCCTCGAGTTGGCGGTAAAAACGCGTCACTTGGTGAAATGATTTCAAACCTAGCAAACGCTGGTGTACAAGTACCGGGTGGTTTTGCAACTACCGCCGATGCTTTTAATGAGTTTTTAGATCAATCAGGACTCACCGCTAAAATTCACGACATTTTAGATACTCTCGATGTTGATGATGTAAATACACTCGCTAAAGTCGGTGCCGATATCCGCCAATGGATAATCGACACACCATTTCAACCAAATCTAGATCAAGCCATTCGCGACGCATATAGCCAACTCCACGGCGATACAGCAGCAGATGTTTCGTTTGCAGTACGTTCATCAGCTACTGCTGAAGATATGCCAGATGCATCATTCGCAGGCCAGCAAGAAACTTTCCTTAACGTTGTCGGTATCGATTCAGTTATGGTCGCTATTAAACACGTATTTGCTTCATTATTTAACGACCGCGCAATCTCATACCGTGTTCACCAAGGTTACGATCACCGTGGTGTAGCATTGTCTGCTGGTGTTCAACGCATGGTACGTTCTGATAAGTCAGCATCTGGCGTCATGTTTAGTATCGATACTGAATCTGGTTTTGAAGATGTTGTATTCATTACATCAAGCTATGGCTTAGGCGAAATGGTTGTACAGGGCGCTGTTAACCCTGATGAGTTTTATGTTCATAAACCAACACTCCTTAAAAATAAACCTTCAGTAGTGCGTCGTAACATTGGCTCTAAAGCCATTCAAATGATTTACTCAGAAGATAAAGCACACGGTAAGCAAGTAGACATCGTTGATGTTGCCCCTGAGCTTTGTAATAAATTTTCGATTACAGATGAAGAAGTGCAAGAACTTGCCAAGCAAGCTGTAATCATCGAAAAACATTACGGTCGTCCTATGGACATCGAATGGGCAAAAGACGGTAACGACGGCAAACTATATATAGTTCAAGCACGTCCAGAGACTGTACGTTCAAACGAAGATTCTAACGTAATGGAACGTTTTCAATTAAATGGCACAAGCAACGTTGTTGTTGAAGGCCGTGCAATTGGTCATAAAATTGGTAGCGGTGTTGTGCGTGTTCTTGATTCAATCAAAGAAATGGATCAAGTACAAGTAGGCGACATTTTAGTAACCGATATGACCGACCCTGATTGGGAACCAATCATGAAACGTGCTGCAGCGATTGTAACAAATCGTGGTGGTCGTACGTGCCACGCGGCAATCATTGCTCGTGAACTTGGTATTCCAGCCGTTGTTGGTTGTGGTAACGCAACAGATTTAATTAAAGCGGGTCAAGAAGTCACTGTATCATGCGCCGAAGGCGATACCGGCTTTATTTACGAAGGTATTTTAGATTTTGAAATACTAACGTCGCGCGTTGATAAAATGCCAGAACTGCCAATGAAAGTTATGATGAACGTGGGTAACCCCGATCGTGCTTTTGACTTTGCACGCTTACCGCATGCGGGTGTTGGCCTTGCGCGAGTTGAATTTATTATCAACCGTATGATTGGCGTTCATCCAAAAGCGTTATTAAATTTTGATGCTCAAACAGATGCATTAAAAGCAGAAATCACAGATATGATTGCCGGTTACGAATCACCAGTGGAGTTTTACATAACAAAACTGGTTGAAGGTATTTCTACTCTAGGGTGTGCTTTTGCACCAGAGCGTGTAATTGTGCGTATGTCTGATTTTAAATCAAACGAGTACGCAAACCTAGTTGGTGGCCAGCAATACGAGCCGGAAGAAGAAAACCCAATGATTGGTTTTCGTGGTGCCGCACGTTATATCTCTGAAGACTTCCGCGATTGTTTTGCACTAGAATGTGAAGCTATTAAACGCGTTAGAAATACAATGGATATGCAAAACATAGAAATCATGATCCCATTCGTACGCACCCTTGAAGAAGGCAAACGCGTAATTGAACTACTAGAAGAGCATGGCCTTAAACGTGGCGAAAATGGTCTTAAAGTAATTATGATGTGTGAGCTTCCTTCAAATGCATTACTTGCTGATGAATTTTTAGAAATGTTTGATGGTTTTTCTATCGGCTCTAATGATTTAACACAGTTAACACTTGGTCTTGATCGTGATTCTGGGTTAATCGCACATTTATTTGATGAGCGTGACCCTGCAATTAAAAAGCTACTTTCTATGGCAATTAAAACAGCTAAAGCAAAAGGAAAGTACGTAGGTATTTGTGGCCAAGGTCCTTCAGATCACGAAGACTTTGCAGCATGGTTAGTAGAGCAGGGCATTGACTCTGTTTCACTAAATCCAGATACAGTAATAGAAACATGGTTATACCTAGCTAAAAAATTAGCAAAGTAATTAAATATGTAAGCTATAAAAAATGCCAGCAATGTTTTGCTGGCATTTTTTTATACTCAATTAAAGTAAATTAGCGGGCTAATTTTTTATCTAAATAAGCACATGATTTAGTTAACGCCTTTTGGCAAAGTGATAAGTAATGTCGCGCTTTAGAATAGTAAAACGAAAAACACAATAAACCCGCCATAAAAAATATAAGTGAAGGTCCTGGTACAACCGCAAAAAATAGTCCTAGCAAAATAAATAACACGCCACTGATCTGTAATAATAATTTTTTCATATAAAATACCTCATTACTCGTTATCTTGAGTATAATTTAAGCTGCATTAAAATCGACTAAAAGAGTGTTACAAACTGTAAAATCTTCAATTTCTATTCGCCATCATCATGATATAATTAGTCAAATGCCCTAAAATATAGCCGTCATGATAGCAACAATTACACAGCAAGATGCCGCGACAGAACTTGTTGAAAACTACCTAAGTACCATTGCAAATCAAGGTTTTACTGGAGATACCGACGCAAGTTATGCAACGCGTATTACCGCATCAACCGATAACAGTGTGTACCAGCAAATACCGCAAGGTGTTATTTTTCCAAAAAATGAAAAAGATATTCAGCTCGCATTGCAAACAGCATCTCGCGACCCGTTTTTATCATTAACTTTTGGTCCTCGTGGCGGTGGAACAGGCACTAACGGTCAATCGTTAACACCTGGTATTGTTGTAGATTTGTCACGCTATATGCGCGAAATCCTTGAAATAAATGTTGATGAAGGTTGGGTACGCGTTCAAACCGGCGTCATAAAAGATCAACTTAATGACTTTTTAAAGCCTTATGGCTTTTTCTTCTCACCTGATTTATCTACCAGTAACAGGGCAACTATTGGTGGCATGATAAGTACTGATGCTTCGGGGCAAGGTTCGTTAGTTTACGGCAAGACAAGCGACCATGTTTTAGGGCTTACAACTTATTTAGTTGATGGCACACCTATGTGCACCTCCCCAATAGACATCGACAAAGCACAAATTATAGCCGAGCAAGACTCTCTAATTGGTAGTCTATATAAAACAGTTTTAGATATTTCAATTAATGAACGCGCTGCTATTTTAGCTAAGTTTCCACGGTTAAATCGTTTTTTAACCGGCTACGACTTAGAGCATGTACTAAGTGATGACTTACTAACGTTTGACATGAGCCGCTTAATAACGGGTTCAGAAGGCTCATTAGGTATAGTAACAGAAGCTAAATTAAACCTCACACCTATTGCTGAATTTAAAACCCTTATAAATATCAAGTATGATAGTTTCGACTCAGCATTACGCCATTCACCATTTTTAGTCGATGCACGCGCAACATCGGTAGAAACCGTTGATAGCAAAGTTTTAAACTTAGCGCGTGAAGATATCATCTGGAATTTAGTATCGGACTTAATAACCGATGTACCAAATAAAGATATGCAAGGCCTGAACATGGTCGAGTTTAATGCAGTATCGAACGATGATATAAAAGACAAAGTGGACACGCTTTGTAAGCTTCTAGACGAATGCGTAGCAAATCAAACTAATGGCGTTATTGGTTATCAGTTAACTAGTGATAAAAGCGATATACTAAAAATTTACGCAATGCGTAAAAAATCAGTGGGTTTGTTAGGTAATGTAAAAGGCAGTCAAAAACCACTCGCTTTTGCAGAAGATACCGCTGTACCACCTGAAAACTTAGCAGATTACATTGTCGAATTTAGAGCATTACTCGACAGCCACAATTTACAATATGGTATGTTTGGTCATGTTGATGCTGGCGTTTTACACGTACGTCCGGCACTTGATATGTGTGACCCAGAGCAAGAAAAACTACTTAGAACTATTTCCGATCAGGTCGTAAAACTAACCGCTAAGTACGGCGGTTTAATGTGGGGCGAACACGGTAAAGGTTACCGAAGCGAATATAGTCCTGAATTTTTTGGTGAGCATTTATATACACAACTTCGTAAAATAAAAACAGCTTTCGACCCTAACAATCGCATTAACCCTGGTAAAATATGCACCCCTATCGATAGTGAAGACTCACTAGTTAGTGTGGATGGACAAAAGAGATCGCACTTCGATAAGCAAATATCAATAGAAGTTAAAACTAGTTTTAACAATGCAATGACCTGTAATGGTAATGGCATATGCTTTAATTACGATGAAAATTCACCTATGTGTCCATCGTATAAAGTGACTGGCGATCGTCGTAATTCACCAAAAGGACGTGCAAGTTTAATGCGCGAATGGTTACGCCTTCAAGAGTCAAAAGATGTAGATTTGCTCGAAGTAGAAAAACAGCTTAACAAGGGTGAAGTCATTACCTGGTGGGAACGTTTTGTTCACAGCCGCGAAAAACGAAAAGGTATTTACGACTTTTCTCACGAAGTTAAAGCGTCAATGGATGAATGTTTAGCGTGCAAAGCATGTACAACTGCCTGCCCAATAAAAGTAGATGTACCCACTTTTCGTTCGCGCTTTTTAAATTATTATCATAGTTATTATGCGCGCCCGCTAAAAGATTACCTTGTTGGCAATATAGAAAACAGCGCGCCATTAATGGCAAAGTTCGCAAAAGTTATAAATCCAATTGTTAAAACATCATTAGTTAGTAATGTTATTAAAAAAACAGTTGGTTATGTTGATACACCACAATTAAGTATTCCTGCACTTTCAAAGCGTGTTACTAAAACACAAAAATTCGATTTTGATTTATTAAATAAATTAAACGCAGAGCAACAAAGTGAATATGTATTAATAGTACAAGACCCATTTACGAGCTTTTACGAAGCGGAATTAGTAGAAAGTTTTATTACTTTAATAACCCAACTTGGCAAAAAACCAATGCTATTACCTTTTAAACCAAATGGTAAACCGCAACACGTAAAAGGTTTTTTGCATGAATTTAAAGTAACAGCAAAAAATGCAGCCGAGTTTTTAAATAAATTAAATGATATTAATGCACCGTTAGTCGGTTTAGATGCGTCACTCGTTATGTGTTACCGCGATGAATATAATACAATTTTAGAAAATAACCGTGGTGAATTTAATGTGCAACTTGCCCATGAATGGCTAGAGACCCAATCGTTTAAATCACTAAGCGCAAAAAAAAATACAGATACCGAATTTACATTATTGAGTCATTGTACTGAAACAACTGCACTGCCAAAAGCAGCAAATGTATGGCAAACAATTTTCAATGATATTGGTTTAACATTAAAAACAACAAATACAGGTTGTTGTGGAATGGCGGGAACTTATGGCCACGAAGCACAAAATCAAGATAACTCACGTGCGCTTTACGAAATGAGCTGGAAACCAATTGTAGATAAAAATAAACCAGAGCAACTTTTATCTACGGGCTTTTCTTGTCGTAGCCAAGTTAAACGTTTTGAACAATTTAAACCAAAACACCCAATTGAATTACTAGCACAGGTTCTTAAATAACTTTATAAAATAAGAGTACTTAAATAAGAACACTTATATAAGAGTACTTAAATAGTTTTATTTAAATACCAATTTAGTAAAATATTTATTAAATAAAAAAAGGCGCAACGATTAACTTCATCAATGATGAAATAACCGTTACGCCTTTTTCAAATCTATTATTTTAATTATCTAATTTAAATAACTGTTTTAAAAACTATTTTTTAGCAAAACTATCAGCAATAGGTTTAGTGCTAATGCCATGTATAAATACACTAAACAAAATAGTCGTCATTGCTATTGTCGCTATTTGATATTTGTTTTCTATTTGCGTATCTATCACCATCAATGTAAAAACAATTGATGCTAATCCTCTTGGCCCAAACCACGCAAATGTAAAACGCTCTTTAATACTCAATGCCGTAAACTGCAGAGACAGCATAACTGGAATTATTCTAATCAATGTTGTACTTAACAAAGCGTAAATTATAATTTCAGTATTTAATTTAGGAATAACTAAGTAAGCACAAACAAACCCGAACAAGCACCAAATCATTAACGATGTGAAATCTGCGATATGCTCTGAGTCTTCAATTAATTCTGTTCTAACTTCTTCAGTCGAAAATTTATCAAATAATAAGCCTGCAATAAACACTGCAATAAATCCACTGCCATGAAAATACTGCGTTACAGAAAACACCGCCATAGCAAAACCGAGTAATAAAAATGGACTGGTATTTTGTGCAAAGTAATGACGTTTCATTGCAAAGTTTAAACTCGGTATAAAAACAGCAATACTTGTAATAGCTATTAATAAAGCCAAGCTTAGCTCTCGGCCAAACACACTTAATATTTGTGTTGCGGTAATAGCTGAATCTGGGTTTTTAGCGAGTAATATAAATATTAAAAATATGGGCACGCATAATCCATCGTTCAAGCCACTTTCAGTATTTATCCCTTCACGTATTTTTTCAGGCACTTGTGTACTTGCTAGTAACCCTTTACTTAATGCCGCATCAGTAGGTGTTAAAATAATAGCGAGCAATGCTGCTTGAATAAGTGAAAGCTCAGCAAAGAAAAATAAAGCAACAGCAATACCGAGTAATAAAGTTAAGGGTAGGGCAACAAACAACAGTAAACTAGGATACTGAAAACTATGCCTTAATACACTCAACTTTGATTTAGCTGCATCAGAAAATAAAAAAATACTTAGCGTAAGCTCTATAAATGGTAATAAAAGATCAACGCCTTCTTTTATTTTATGCCCTTCGTTGGGTAGCATTGAAGCTAAACATATTCCGCCAACAACAAAAAACATTGGACCTGTTACTTCTGTTTTTTCTAACTGGCGAAGTGTTAAAGAATAAATTAAAAATAATCCGCCTATAAATGCTATTACTAAATACTCCATTAAATTTTCCTTTTAAGCCCTGACTTTGCTCGCTCTTTAATATTTGTTTGAATATAAATTTGATCGGTAGTCGCAATTTTAGAATGACCTAAGTCTTCCGATAGATGTTTAAGCGGTCTGGTTTGCGCATCGTGTGTGGCACCAGTATGACGAAGCCAATGTGCAGTTGCAGCGCCAAGTTGTTCAGCATCATCTTTAAAACCATCATCAAGTAATGATTGCTGTGCATAATCAAAACTTTGCTGAACCAAACGCCTAATTTGCCTTACGGTCATACCACCTTGCCCGCGAATTTTATGAACCAAAGGATCCGATTCATCAACACGGGGAAGGGCAGGTAAACCTCTGTATAGTCTATAACGTTTCAAATATTCAACAAAATCATCGCTTAAAGTTACATCTCGTAATTTATTACCTTTTCCCATTATACGTAAAAACCAAAAACCATCATTATCTTGCCAAAAATGAGACATCACCGGTGACCATTGCGGGCGCTCAGATAATTCTGAAATTCGTAAATAAAGACCTTTTAAGCAGGCAAGCGTAAATAAGTTTCGCTCTAAATCAGGGTTATGTTCGCATAAATCACGCGTTACACCAAAAACGTATTCCCATTGAATATCACTTAATGTGTCTGGAATTTGAATTTGTGATTGAACAACTAAGTACGGACTATTTTTTTTAACAACAGGGACAAAGTTAGCAAATGTTCTTTCTTCTAGTAAGGCAAACTTATAAAACACATTTAGAGCAGTAAACATAGACGATAAAGTTTGCTGACTAGCAATGGATTCTTTTAACATAAAAGGGCGCCAGTTTTGGTTTAATCTACGAATTCCTTGTTCATCTTTATAACGCCATTGCACTGAAGTTGCAGCCCATGCTTTATCGGGTTCGACCATAAAATCAACGTAAGCTTCAATATCTTCACGTTTTAAATTAAATACTGATTTTTCTGCGATTAACCACGACCATAAATAAAAGCGTTCAAGCTCATTTCGAAAACGACTATATGTGGCTTCTGATTTTCGGCCATAAACATATAAAAACTGATACAAGAATGTCAGATCGGCTTTTGATTCAGTTACAGTCAAGCCAATTTCCTGTATAAAGGATGCAAGTTCTGGGTATTCTGAATTGAGAGTACCGTCATCTAGATGGGCAATTTGATATCTTAATTGTTTTAACGTATCAACCAAAGCAACAAGCATAATGTATAAATATTCAATTAAATAATAGGCTTACAGAATAACGTTAAAGTCCGATACTGTCTAGTATTGGACATAGTAAAGTTCTAATTATTTTAATACCGTGATTATTCTATGGTTGTTGGTTGCTATATCTTATTAAGGAAAACATTATGAAAAAACTAATTATACTAAGCGTACTTGCTTTAACTGTTGCGTTAACTGGTTGTGCGACTACGGGTAGTGCATCACCAAGCGAAAAACGTTCACTTGTACAAAGTATGAAAGCAAACACGTTAGATAAATTATACGCTGAAAAACCTGATGTTAAAAAACAAATTGCTAATTCTGCTGGTTTCGCCGTTTTTGATAACGCTAACGTAAATGTTGTTTTAGCTAGTTTTGGTGGCGGTTACGGCGTAGTTAAAAATAATCTTACGGGTAAATCGACTTACATGAATATGGGTGAAGCCGGTTTAGGGCTTGGCTTAGGTGTAAAAGATTTTAATGTTGTAATGGTTTTTCATAATCAAGCTGCATTAAATAGATTTATTGAACATGGTTGGGCATTTGGCGGAAATGCAGATGCAGCAGCAAAATATGAAGATAAAGGCGGTGCACTGGTTGCTGAAGCAATTGCAGATCAAGTTACTGTATATTCTGTAACCGAAAATGGCCTTGCACTACAAGCTGTATTAAAAGGAACTAAGTTTTGGGTAGATTCAGAGCTTAATTAACCACCAAGTTACTCTCCTAAAAGCGAGCTGGTTTGTATAATCATGCTCGCTTTATTAAAAGTCACACTATTTAACATAACGTAATTTATGGGCTAAAGCTGTACCATTAAAAATAAACTATTTACTATGTCCTCTAGTGTCACTTATACTCAGAATATTATTAATCCTTTAAGGCTGATCTATATTGTGTGATTTTAACTATTACCTTGAAATACTTCGAAACGTTTCTCTCATAATAGTCCCCACACTAGTAGGCTATATTTCTTTTAAACAATACAATATTAATAAATTAAAATATGATGTCGAGCATCACAAACTTAAGCTAGATCTTTTCAACAAAAGATTTGATGTATTTGATACTACGATGAAGCTCTACAAAGAAACTCTGGAAAATACAGTCAAACAAGAAACATTTAATGATTTCAATACAAGCTATAACTCTTCATTTTTCCTTTTCCCAAAGTCTTCTGGTGTTTATGACTTATTAGATGATTTTCATAAACGATTTGTCGCAATTCGTGGATATAGAGGAGCTCCTTATAAAAATGGTTCTTTAATCATGGATGTGGATACTAGCAAGAATATTTCCGAAAACTTAAATTGGATTAGAGATAATATTCCGGTTTTAAAAGAACTTTTATCTATACATATATCTGTGCCTTAATATATTAAGGCATCCAACTTTTCATTGATTTCTAAAATAATAGTTTATCTGTATAGTCTATTTTATATTTATTTGTCGTTTAACTTTTTATCAAACGCCTCAGCTAACTTTTCAGTTTCACTAAACACGGTATTCCAATATTTTATACGCGTGTCTGCATCGAGCTCGGTAAAGTCGTTTCTGTCTGGAATTTTCCCGTAAGGCAAGCCGGCTATAAATTCTTTTGATGGAGTAATCATTACCACGTTATCGTAATTAAGAGGTGATACTTTACGTTTTAAATTTTTATCGAACCACCCTGCTTTTGGCTCGCTATTAAAATGAGGATATAAAATAAGTCCTGGGTTATTAATTTTTAAATCAAAGTGGTAGTCAATTATTCCGCCATCGCGATACATACCTTGCGGCGAGCCTGCAATATTTTTTATGCCTTGCATAACAAGTGGTATTGAACCCGATGCAAGTAACGCGTCTTTTAAATTATTTTGAGTAAGCGCTATGTTTTGTGTTTTAAAATTGTAGGTATCGGTAATTGATAAGTCACTTGTTGCTGGGGCAAATATAAAACGCTCATATTGCGAGCCTAATAATTTTCGGTTAACGCGGTTTAACATATAACTTTTTGATAAACCCATTAACTGTATTAATTTATTTTCGCTGGCTATAAAGCCATTCGATTTAGCTACTATAAAGTGCGCTTTAAATATTGGGTTATTTATAATTTCGGTGACGCCGTTGTCGCCAAAAACATCTTCAAGTAATGCGCGCGCTTTTATTGTTATTTCATTTGGTGTTGGTTTATTACTTGAGTACCTAGTTTGCGAATACGATTTTGCTAAGCGCTCAATCGCGGCAACGGGATCGTTTTGTGCAAAACATGCAGAGCGAAAAGCGCCGGCAGATGAGCCAATTAAATTAAGTGGTTGGGTACGATTTTTAAAAAATTCACCAAAAATATATTTATCTAAGCCAAATAATGTAAACCATTTAGGGCCGCCACTTGCACCTAAAAAAGAGGTGAAAAGTTCTGGTTTAAAACCTTGTTCGTTTATTATTTTTGCTGCGGTTTTACCTGCATGGATCTCGATCATTTAAAAAATTGTGCCTTAAATTTTAGTTTCTTCAGTTATATTTACAACACTGAAAGTGAATATTTATGCAAAATAAAAAGCGACTTTATGTTGCCATAAAACCGCTTTTTATAGTTAAGTGTGCTTGAGTTAGTCCCAAATGCCGTCTTCGCATTTGCCCTGTACTTTTACATCTTTTACTTTAAATTCGGGCTCTAAACCTTTGTCTCTTTGTGCGTTGTAATCGCTTGTAACAGACAAAATAGTCGGCGTTAACAGTATAATAGCGATAACGTTAACCACTGTCATTAACCCTAAGGCAATATCGGCTAAATCCCAGACTTCTTTTAACGTGGCCGATGCGCCCCACAACATCATTGATAAATAAAGCAAAGTGTAAATACCGCGCCCTACTTTGTTGTCGAGCTTAAATAAGTGCAAGTTACTCTCTGCATAGGCGTAGTTTGCCACTACCGATGTAAAAGCAAACAAGGTAATAGCGGCTGCTACAAAGTAAACACCACCTTGTGCTAAGTGAGCAGTCATCGCGCTTTGTGTTAAACGAATGCCTTCCATTTCACCGCTAATGTCTATATCGGCTAATAAAATGATCACAGCGGTACAGCTACACAGTACGATTGTATCGAAAAATACGCCTAGCATTTGTATGTAACCTTGCGTTACTGGGTGATTAGGAATTGGGCTGGCACTTGCTGAAGCATGCGGAACACTACCTGCACCGGCCTCATTAGAATATAAACCACGTTGAATACCGTTTTTAATGGCTGCGCCCATTGCACCGGCGCCTGCTTCTTGCAAACCAAACGCTGATAAAAATATATCCTTAAGCATGGCGGGTACTTGCGTGAAATTTATAATAGTAATAATAACGGCGGCAAGTACAAACACAATGCCCATTATTGGCACAACACGCTCTGCAAATCGGGCAATTGCTTTAAAGCCACCGAGTATAATTGAGCCAGCGAGTACGGTAATAACCAGGCCTGAATAAAATGTAGGAACTTCAAACGCGTAATTAAGTGCGTCGGTAATTGTGTTAGTTTGCATTGCGCTAAACGTAAAGCCGTAACCTAAAAATAAACATGCGGCAAACACAATTGCAAACGCTCGGCTACCCAAACCTTGTTGAATATAATATGCAGGGCCGCCTCTAAACTCGCCGCTACTATCGCGCACTTTATATACTTGACCAAGTACGCTTTCAGCAAAGCCTGTAGCCATACCCAATATGGCTATTACCCACATCCAAAATATAGCTCCGCTGCCACCAAGTGAAATTGCCACTGCCACACCGGCTAAATTACCTGTGCCTACACGTGCGCAAAGCCCTGTACACAATGCTTGAAATGATGAAATGTCGTCTTTTTTACATTTGCTACTGCCTTTTAAAAGGCTAAACATATGTTTAAATTTAAGTATTTGAATTGCTTTTAGTCGTACTGAAAACCATATCCCTGTAAACAAGAGTATATAAATAAGTACCTGACCTTCTCCCCACAAAAGGTTGTTTACGCTTTTGACGACGGTATCGAACATTGCTAATTCCTTCTTATATTTTTTATATTAGTATCCTGTTGCGGATATAACGGCTTTTGCTTACGACATCGACTTAAATTTTATACTAATAAGGCAGCCATACTTTTTGCTGCCTTAAAACTATACATTATTTGTTTTGCAAATGAACTCCTGCAATCATGCATCTAACTGATCCACCAGCCGACTCAATGGTAGGAATCGGTAACGGTACAAGCTTAGCCGTTTTTTGTATGGCTGCTATTTGTGCTGTTGTGAGCGCATTAAATGCTGTTTGCGATAACGCTAAAATACGGCCATTGTTACCTTGTAACTCTATGGCGTTACCACAAAATTGATTAATTTGATCGAGTGATAAATCAATTACTTCGTGATGGCTTTGTAAAAAATGAGTAACTAGCGCTTTACGCTCCTCACTTGGCACCATGTTTAAGCCAACCATTACAAACTCAGTTGCAACGCACATTAATACATTAGTGTGATAAACCGCAGTGCCTTGTTCGTCATATGCATTAAATATAACGGGTTTTAATGCGAGAAAATTACAAACTGTATTAACAACCGATTGAGTTGTTCTTTTAGATTTTGCTGCATAAGCCAGTTTATGTTGATGATCGAGAACCAGTGAGCCCGTGCCTTCTAGGAATGAATTTTCTTTCACCAAATGCGCATAATCAGTCACAACCGTCACTTTATAGTGATCCGTTAAAAAATCAATAATATCTTTTCGATATTCTAACCTTCTGTTTTCTACAAACATTGGGTAGATTATTAATTGGCCACTTTGATGAGTTGAAAACCAATTGTTAGGAAAAACTGAATCGGGAGTGTGTGTTTGCTCATCTTCAAAAAGGTGAACTGTTACCCCTTCATTTTTTAATATTTGTACGGCATTAGTCACTTCTTTAAATGCTTGTTCACTTTGGTTTTGTGCTAAGCATTCACTTTGAAATGCGTTATCGAGCATTGTGTGTGGGTTAGATGTAAAGTGATGTGGCCTTACCATCACTACAGCTCTGGGGGCTTGGTTTACTTCGCTCATGCCACGTGCTCTTTTACTAATGGTTGATCACTAAGCACTGAAAATAAATTACGAGGATCCGCTTGTTGTGTAATTAAATCAAGCAAAGCAAACTCGCCCGTTTTAATTAACTCATCACGTATAAATACCAGTGCGGTAAAGTCTTCGCTCGCAAAGCCAACGCCGTCAAAAATGGTTAATTCATCTTGGCTAGTACGCCCAAGCGACTGCTTATTAATAACTTTATGAAACTCAGTTACTGTAAAGCTTGGACTCATTTGTTGAATTTCGCCCTCTATTCGAGTTTGTGGCTCGTACTCAACAAATACATTAGCACGCTCAAGCAATCTAGCATCTAACTCTGTTTTACCTGGGCAATCACCACCTATGGCATTAATGTGCACACCTTGTGGGATCATCTCATTTGTTAAAATAGTAGCGTTAGTTTTATCAGCAGTACAGGTAGTGATAATATCTGCCCCTTTTACTGCCTCTTGTACACTATTACAAATAGTCACGTTTAACCCGCATGCACTTAAATTAGCAAATGCTTTTTTAGAGGCGCTTTTATCTATATCGTATAAATGAATATGCGTAATACCTAGTACCGCTTTAAAAGCGAGTGCCTGAAACTCTGATTGAGCGCCATTGCCTATTAAAGTAAGGGTTGTTGAGTTTTTAGGTGCTAAATATTTAGCTACCATTGCAGAAGTTGCGGCTGTACGTAGTGCTGTTAGTAAACACATTTCGCTTATCATAACCGGATAGCCACTATCTACATCGGCTAAAATACCAAATGCAGCGACTGTTTGAAGTTCTCTAAAGGTGTTTTTTGGGTGACCATTTACATATTTACAGCTGAACATTTGGCCATCACTCACTGGCATTAGCTCTATTACACCCTCTGGTGAGTGTGCTGCATAGCGAGGTGACTTATCAAACTCAGTCCAACGGGCAAAGTCGGTTTCTAATTTATGTGTTAGATCTAGCAAAACGTTTTCGACCCCTAAGCTATTTATAAGCTTAACCATTGCCTGAACGCTAACAAATGAAACGCCTTGTTTTGGCTGTGCTATAAAATGACTCATACTGAAACCTCTTGAATAAACGTATTAGTTAATTTAAAACAAGTTTAGCGAGGCTATGTGCCATTTAATATGGCAATTAATTACACAAATAGTACTAATTTTTATCATTTTGCTATGTAATTATGTACAATTTATGTATTTTGGTCAGTAACTTCTTTAAAGGTTTGATTTATGACTCCTTATATTTATGACTCTCTTGATAATGCTTTAATAGCAGAATTACGAAAAGACGGCCGCGCTTCTATTTCAGCTTTAGCCGGTTCTTTAAATGTATCACGTGGGACAGTGCAAAATAGGTTAGACAGATTAGTTAGCTCAGGCGCAATATTAGGGTTTACTGTACGCGTTCACGAACACATAGAAACAGAAGCCGTGCGCGCAATTATGATGATAGAAGTCGTTGGTAAATCTACCTCACAAGTAATTAAAACAATGCGCGGAATACCCGAGCTTATAAAATTACACACCACTAATGGTGCATGGGATTTAGTTGCAGAACTACAAGCTGCGAATTTAAGTGAGTTTGATGGGGTACTAAGGCAAGTACGCGAAATTGACGGTATTTTAAATAGTGAAACAAGCATATTGCTTTCATCAACTTAAGTTATTTTCAATATTTCAATTTAAAAATTTTTGAATGAATAATACTGCAACTTCAAGTTCCAGTATTATTCATGATTTGGGTATCCGGTTGGCTTAATTGTAACGATACTCGCTTTGTGAGTAGTTATGCGTGTTGCTGATCTCAAATTGGCTTTGCTGTGCTAAATAAGATCGACCTGCAGCTAAGCCTAATTTATGATCAAAACGTAAATCGTTATTTGAACTACCTAATAATTTGCTATGCAGTTTTTCGTCTGCAAAAATTTGTATTATTTCCACATCACTTGGTGGGTTTGCAATAAACTCAAGCTCGTCTAAATACGCTTTCTCGTGCTGTATTAAGTAGTCCAATGTTTTTGGACAATAGCCTGATGCAGAGGCAAGCAATCTTAGCTTTTGAACCCATGCAGATTGCGCTTGAAAATTAGCGTCAACTGTTCTTATTACAACAATTTTACGAGCGCCTCGGTTGTAAGCTTCACGCACGGGTAGTGGTGCTGCTAAACCGCCGTCTAGATAAAAATCGCTCTGTACTTGCTCTTCAGCAAGATGTGTTTCATTCGCTGCTTTTGCGTTTAACCAAGGTGTTAACTTTACACCTTGTTTGTATAAAAACGGCAGTGCGCTAGAAGCCTTTAACAAATCACGCCATTGACCACTCTCACCTGTTGGTGATAAATAATACGGCTTTCTGTCTCGTGCATTTGTTGCTGTAATAAGCAGTTCACGCTCACCTAAACTAGTTTTTGCCGTTTTAAAATCTATGGCTCTTTTTACTTCAGTCGTTTTGTCAAAGTACCAATCTAGATCAACTATGTGCTTACCCATTAACCCACGACCAAGCTGAAAAAAACGCTTGTTACGCGAAAGCCCTCTAATTAGGCGTTTAGCATAGCCTTTTTGACGAGCTAAGTAGCTAGTTAGGTTTTGCGAACCTGCAGAAGTGCCAATAAATAAATCGAATGGGTCGTAGCTTTGCTCTAACCACGCATCCAGTACACCGGCTGTAAATATCCCTCGCTGTCCGCCACCTTCAGCAATCAGTGCAACTTTTGGCTGCGCTGTTTGATTAACTGAATTAGCTGTTGCGGTGTTTAGAGAGCTCACGGTGTACCTACCTTTAATTTAATGACGTTTGGTTTAATACCTACATTATAAAAAATAAAAGTAATATCTTAAAATGGATTATTTAAATCAGTTCGATTGAAAAAACAGAACGCTATGCAAAGCAAAATATATACTAAAAATAGTAATTAAATTTACTTTGAATATTTAAATAGCAAATACAGACATCACTTAAAGTTAATAAAATGAGTTAAAAAAATTTAACTTTTGATGATGTCTGTATGTTAACAAGCCCAGAGTGTACACTTGCTTAACTAACTATATTTTAGTGCTTTATTTCCATTAAAATTTCGAGTGCACGGTGGCGTTTTTCACTATCGAATACATCATTGGTAAATATAAACTCATCAACTTCTAGCTGCTTCGCTATCATCTCTAACTTGTGTTTAATACTTACATGCCCACCTACTACGCTTAGACTTAAAAAGTTCTCTACATGAGCGCGTTCTTGTTCACTCCACAACCCGTCCATGCTTTCAACAGGTGGTTTTAGCCACAGCTCGTTACCCCGTATAAGTTCGAGCACACGTTGCTTAGAAGTAGTCGACAAGTATTGCGCTTCATCGTCGGTGTCTGCTGCCACTAAAGGCAGTGCAAGCATTACGTAAGGCTTATTAAGTACGCTTGATGCTTTAAATTCGCGCTTATACAACGCTATTGCATCGTGTACAAAGCGCGGTGCAAAATGCCCAGCAAATACATACGGTAATCCTTTTTGCGCCGCTAACTCCGCGCTAAATAAACTCGAGCCTAATAACCAAATAGGAACATTTGTGTCCTCACCTGGTATAGCACGTATAGGATGCGTACCGTTGTAAGGACCTAACAATGTTTGCAGCTCAGTTACTTCACCTGGGAAGTTTTCTGCGCGGCTCATATCGTTATTTAGCGCACGACTCGTTACTTGGTCGCTGCCTGGTGCTCGCCCTAGTCCTAAATCTATTCGCCCGGGATATAAGCTCTCTAACGTACCAAATTGTTCCGCAACAACTAAAGGTGAGTGGTTTGGCAACATAATACCGCCCGATCCAACGCGTATCTTTTTAGTATTACCCGCTATGTGACCAACCAAAATTGAAGTGGCAGCACAAATTATACCTGGCATATTATGATGCTCAGCAAGCCAAAAACGGTTAAAGCCAAGCTCATCAGCACGTTGGGCGTATTTAGTACTTTTATGAAGAGTGTTAGTAACGCTGTCCCCTTTGATCATGGGGGCAAGTTCTAATAACGAAAAAGGAATGGAATTTAACAAAATAGCAGCTCCTAAAAATGCATGCTAATAATGGATTACATCATTAACATAAAACACTTAAATGGGTTTGCAATTAGCTCAATTCAAGTTACGCAGAGGTATTAAAGCAAAATAGGTATATGTTATTTTGCTCTAAGGTATTCAGGCAAGCTGTGCATCACGTTGGCGCTGCTTTTTATAGCCTTCTGAATCCACGCCTTTTTTCCAATAACCTGAGGAAACAATATTACTGCGCGGTATATTAAATTGCTCTATTAACAATGCTTTTGCTTTGCGAACAAGCCCAGCCTCTAATGCCATAAATACAATGGGAGGCTCTACTGTAATGTACAAACTTTTAAGTGCGCTTAGCATTGCTGTATCAGCACTATCGGTGATTACCCAGTTTATGTCGCGATTTGTTTCTAAATCAATAATATCTTGCTCAGTAGGCGCATGTACAAAAGCATCAATTTTTGAAGTTAAAGGTAATTGCTGCACATACCCTTTTATTGCATTTACCGATGTTAAATCGCCTAGTAATACATAATGCGAATGCTCATAATTATCTAGCTTTTTAGGGCCTGGCCCTGCAATACCTAGCTCGTCGCCTACTTTTGCAATTTTAGCCCAGTCAGTTGCAGGGCCTTGGTGCATATTTATAACAAAATCAAGTGTTAGCGCACCTGTTTGTGCATCTACATGCCTTATTGTATATGACCGTACACAGGCTGTTTTTAAGTTAAAATCCACTTCACCATTTTTTGGGAACAGTACTTTTACATAGTTACCAATGTACTGTGAGGTTAAGTCTTTAAAATCATCAGAGCCTACAACAATACGCTGTAGGTGGGGTGTGATTTGCTGTGTACTTAATACGTTGGCTTTGCGAACTTGTTTACTCATGTATTACCTCATTTTACAAAACTTAGACTTTAATAGTTGGCTGCTATAAAAAAGCAGGTATTGCACAACGCCCCATTGGTTGATAAAATCAACTATAGCAAACTAATTGACTTTGTCAACTATATTGAGAGTTCTATGAATACGCCTTTATCAAATACGCTGTTTGAATTAATGCAAAATTACCGTGTAACAATTCGCGAAGCAATTAACGCAGGCGAACTTGGTATTAATGCTATGCACGTACGCTGCATACATATTATCGCGAACGTAAATAACTGTACGGCTAACGATATAGTTACTAAAACACAGCGCGACAAAGCGCAAATCGCACGTTTAATTAAAGATCTTATTGGCTTAAATTTAATAAGTAAACAGGCAAGTGAGCACGATAAGCGCTGCTTTATTTTATCGCTCACAGAGCAAGGTAAAGTTCTTTTTGATAAGTTGTTAGCCTCAGAGCAGAAAATAAATAATCAAATGTGTAAAAACTTAAACCCTCAACAAATCAAAGACTTTTTAGATACCGCACAACAAATGATCAAAAACATGGATTGATCAGCCATACATTTCTTGGCATAACTTACACAAAACGCATACACTGTACACTTATACAGTATATGCGTTTTAGGTTGAGTTATGTTTGTCATTCCCATTTATATAGAAGCAGGCGTGTGCGGTTTTGAATCCCCTGCTGCACAGTATTCTGTGCATGGTGTATCGCTTGATCAACTGTTAATAAAACATCCCGATGCAACCTTTATAGGTATAGCATCGGGATGTTCTATGCAAGAAGTGGGTATTTTTGAAGGCGATTTACTGGTAGTCGACCGCGCAGAGCAAGCTAAAGATGGCGATGTAATTGTTGCTAATTTAAACGGTTTATTTGTGTGTAAGCTGCTTGATAAGACAAATGCACGGCTTTTATCGGCATCACCTTTGTATCAACCAGTACAAATAACACCCACTGACGAGTTTCAATTAGAAGGAGTGGTTAGTTTATCAATAAGAATGCACCGCCAAAACTCTGAACTACTGTCATGTATGCTTTAGTTGATGCCGTGTCGTTTTATGCCAGTGCTGAAAAAGTATTCGATCCTGCAATTCGTTCAAAACCAGTGGTTGTGCTTACTAATAACGATGGTTGCGTGTGTGCAATGTGCCCTATTGCACGGCATTTAAATATTCCTAAATTTGGCCCGTACTTTAAAGTTAAGCATTTGCTTGAGCAAAACAACGTTGTTATTCGTTCTAGCAATTACGAGCTTTATGCTGATTTAAGCGACAAAATGATGAATATTATTGGCCGCTTTTGCGATACACAGCACATATACAGTATTGATGAATCGTTTTTGCACTTTAATGGCTACACATCATTAATTAAAGACTGGCATGAATACGGCCATACAATAAGGCGCACAGTATGGCGCGAAACAAAGCTTCCTGTGGGTGTTGGTTTTGGCCCGACCCCTACTTTAGCAAAAGCCGCTAACCACGCCGCTAAAAAGCTCAGTGGTTTTAATGGTGTAGCAGTAATAAATAGCGAGCAAACTCGCCAAGCTATTTTACAAAGAATGAGCTGCGAAGATGTGTGGGGAATAGGCCGGCGACTAGCTAAAAAGCTTAAAATAATGAATATACACACCGCTTGGGATCTTGCTCAGCAAAACCCTAAAGCAATGCGCCGTGCATTTAGTGTGGTTGTTGAACGTACAGTAAGCGAGCTTAACGGGATAACATGTTTAAACTGGGATGATGTACGACAAGACAAGCGGGAGATTTATTCGACCCGTAGTTTTGGAAAGCGCATATGTGAGCCAACAGCCCTTAAAACGGCGCTAATTAACCATGTAACCACAGTGGCTAATAAACTAAGAGTGCAACGTTCGCTCACTCACCAGCTTTATATTTTTTCAGCCAGTGGCGCGCACGAAAATAGATATTATAAAAAGTCGTTTGTGTATAAGTTCCCCTCACCCACTAACGACACCTGCGTGATGGCTAATGCTGT
The DNA here is from genome assembly GCF_005886635.1 of Pseudoalteromonas sp. S558. Taxonomy (NCBI): domain Bacteria; kingdom Pseudomonadati; phylum Pseudomonadota; class Gammaproteobacteria; order Alteromonadales; family Pseudoalteromonadaceae; genus Pseudoalteromonas; species Pseudoalteromonas sp. S558. The sequence goes on from NZ_PNDU01000012.1 coordinate 32,838, forward strand.
ATCTGAGGTATTTGATCAAATATACCAACCTGCAGTTAGGTTTTACAAGTGTGGTGTAGGCGCTTTAGAACTTACGTCACAGCAATTTCAACAAAGTGACTTGTTTAACCAACGTACTGACAACCCACAATTAATGAGTTGCCTAGATGCTATAAATACACGGTATGGGAAAGGAATGCTTAGTTTAGCTAGTAGTAAATTAAATGACCGGTGGCACATGAACCGTGATTTTTTGTCGCCGCAGTACACCACGCGTTGGCGCGATATCCCTAAAATATACTGCGAATGATTTGCTACTTACTAGATGCTTTATTTACTTTCATCTGCTTTTTTAAATGTACACTCTACACTGGGTTCGCTCAATGTGTACTTTAGTGTGTTATCAGCTAAAAATCGGATACTTTGGCTAATTGTTTTTTCGTTTATTGCATCTTCACAACGGCTCATTCTTAAGCCATTTTCAAGACCATCACTTTTATATTTAAGCGTGCTGGTTATAAAACAAAAGTTTGGTTTTTTAATGGTTCGGGTACCATTGTGGAGCGATCCAAATATAATTTGCTTACCTAGTTTAAAACCCGCACTTACATCTCCTTCATCTGTCAAACTCAAATTACTATTAACACATAATCCAGAATTGGCCGACACAACTTCGTAGGCACCCAATTTTGACTTTAAAAGCGGTATAAATCGTGTTTTGTTGCTAGGCTCAGAAAAAGCATTTGCGCTTGTAAAAGCAACTGTTAATAAAGCGAGTGTTAAATATTTCATTTCGTGGGTGTATCCTCGTGAGTCAGCGTGTTAGATAATAGCAAAATGCCTAATCACTTAGCTTTTATAACTTTTAACAACTATAACAGAGATTTACTATAAAAGGAGAGAAGTCGCACTACAGGAAGTAGATACTGCATTAACAATCATTTTGTTGTTGGTACTGTTTATACACGGACTCGAACAACAAAATGATTAACGTGCTATTGCTACTGCCAGTACTTTGCGAATAATAATGGGTAGCTTTGTTTTAAAAATTTAGGTTTGTCTTTAAAACGTTTACCTTTAGGCTCGTCGCTTCCTGATGGAATAAACGGTAATTCATCTTCATTGCGCTCTTCAAATAATAAGCCAGCAATTAAGTCATATTCATCGATGTATGGATAAGGTTGCTCGTTTAAATAGTAAACAGGAGTACACTGTGCAATCGAGTCGGGATCCACTAGCGCATTTTCAAAAACAGTTTTACCTCGAGAAATTAACCAACATCTAAACTCACTAAAACCGTAATCGTCGTTACACCCAGCCATTACAAAAGCGGCACCAAACAAATCCCAGGTAAAACATTTTCGCATATGTATGCCAAAATGCTTATCAAAATCAATAAGGTGTTGATCGCTTAAATCATTAAGTTTAGTTTTTAGGTTCTCGCTCACACTTTGTGGGTCGAGTCCTAAATCGGGTGCTGTTACTAATTCCCAAAAAGCCTGCTCTGTTAACGCTGCCATTATAAAATCTCTTTCACTCGGCCAACTTGACCATCTTCTAAACGTACTTTAATGCCGTGTGGGTGATTTGGTGATTTTGTTAAAAGGCGCTCAACAACACCTTCGGTTAATATACCGCTGCGTTGATCTTCTTTTAATACAATATTTACTGTTATGCCTGGTGAAATTTGCGAACGCGTAGGAACGGCCATAATTGAAACCTTTAAAGTAATTTATGTAATTATAAACATCACTGTGCTGTCAAACCAACTAAACCACTATTAATTGGCAAAAAATAAGATGTGTGCGGGTTTAATATTCAGTTTAATACTCGCCAACTGCGTAAATATGATATCCGCTAATTCATCAAGCTGCGGTTTAGCAGCGTCAAGCGCAATATCGTCATTAAAATAGCACTGCACCTTTAACGTGCTCGCCTCATTACTTAAATCGACTGTGTGTGTTAAATAATTAAAGCCAACTACCATTTCTTTTATTGTTTCACACGCAACAGTTAATGCTAAACGAATTTGTTTATCTCGCTGCTTTTGAGTTTTAGTCATAAATAATCACGCAACTTATTTCGTCTCTGCTTTTTGCTTTTTTTTAAACTCTTCGTAATTAGAGTCTTGTTTATTTAAGCATTCATAATATTCTTTATCTGCTTTATAATTACATTCATTAAGCCGTGCCGATTGAACCTCATGAAAGCGTGCGTCTGAACTGCAACCAGCTAACAGGCATAATCCAATAATCGGTAATGCACTATTTTTTAGTTTATTGATAAACATTAAATTTCCTTACACTTTCGATATCAAAAAAGCGTTAAATTATGGCAATATTATTGTATATTAGCGCGATAAAACCTTACTTTTCACAGGACCCCTTATTATGATGTCGCAGTTACAAACGTCGTTTCAGCGTATAGACAAAAGCAAGATATTTCAATCATTTGTTATAGCTGTCATTATTGTTTCTGCCCTTACTGTAGGTGCACATACTTATTCACTCCATCCAACCGTAGAGCTTGCCCTAAATTGGATGGACATTGGCATTACCGCCTTTTTTTTAATTGAGTTAGTAATTCGCTTTATTGCAAGTAAAGGTATAAAAGACTTTTTTTCTAAAGGATGGAATATATTCGATACCATTATAGTACTTGGCAGTTTATACCCTGCTGCAGGCTCTACTATGTTAATTGCGCGATTATTACGAATATTTAGAGTGTTACGATTAGTCTCTATGATCCCAGAGTTACGCTTATTAGTAAACTCACTACTCAAAGCAATTCCACAAATGGGTTATATAGCCCTGCTCATGTTTGTTATTTTTTATATTTACGCCGCAATGGGCAGCATGATGTTTGCTGATATTAACCCTGTTCTTTGGCAAGACGTATCCATTTCAATGTTAACTTTGTTTAGAATAGCCACGTTTGAAGACTGGACCGACATAATGTACGAAACAATGGCGGTATACGAGCTAAGTTGGATTTATTACCTTACGTTTATATTTTTAACCGCTTTTGTGTTTTTAAACATGATGGTAGGTGCAATTTTAGAAGTTATGGGTGAAGAACATCGTAATGCACGAGAAGAACTCGCTGATAATAACTCTCTGCCCGCAACACAAGGGCAAGTAAACGAATTAAAAGCGCAAATTGCGGAGTTAAAAGTGTTATTAGGTAAAAATACTTAGATCTCCTACAAGTGGTACCTGTATTAATAAGGTGCCACTTGAGATCAATTAGAATAAACCGCCTTATTTATGTTTGCTATTTTTCAGCTTGCTTCTTTTTTGTATTTTCAAATGATATAACGTCATCTATTTGCATATTAAACGCATCAAAAAAGGCATTTTTTAAAACCGATACAATAGCTTGAAAAGTCGAAACATCAGCATTATTTAATTGCCCTTCAATTGGAATACGTGCTGCAACGAGCTTTGATTCGTCGTTTTCAAGTATGCTGCTGAGTAAATCAACACTTCCCTCAAATATGGCTGTAAATACCCCATCATCATCTTTTTCAATGTCTTCACGCCAAGAGAAAACACGCAAGTTTTGAACGCCTGCTTTTACATAACCCGTTAAATTATTATCTTTCGCTACGAGTTCCATAGCGCCATCTATTCCACCAGCTTCAATATCAAACGGTGTATATACTTTAAATACAGTGTCGAGGTTTTTAACTGAAAAGCGTTGCACCTCAGCATTTAAATCAAAATTAGCCTGTTTACTAAAAGGATTAAGCTTGCCAGTGAGCTTTAACATCGCCTCGCCCATAAGTTTTCCCTCAATGTTTAACGATGTTACAAGAGAGTTTTCTAGATTTTGCGCATTTGTGATGTTTTTAATGTGAGCATTAATATTTGATATGAAAGTAGGTTGCTCAGTATTGTTAGTCATATTAACTAACGTTGCTTTTCCTTGTTTAATCATCAAACTATCAATAGAAAACAAAACTAAATTGTTTGCGAGTCCAACCCATGTTGTTTCATCTTTTACTTGTTGATTTTGCTCTACTGTATTGGGATCTTTATCATAAATAACAATTTCTGGGCGGGTAAACACCATGTTAGTCACTACATTGCCTTTAAGAAGTGCTGACCATGCAAGTGAAAAATTAAGTGTTTCTACACCAAGCAATGGCTTAGGAGCAGAAACGGAATCGACAGCATAAATTTTTATATCATCAATGGCATAAGCCCCTTTGTATAAAAACAGATTAACATCATCTACATGCCCAGTAATACCTTGTGTGTGTTTTAATTGATAATTTACATAATACTGAATCGCGTGAGGTGCAGCGATCCTGACAATAAGGAGGATTGATAAAACAATAGCTAAAAAATTAAACCATTTACTAAATAAAAGTTTAGAGGTGAAACCCATTTTAATACCCTTTATATGTAGCTCTGTAAGTAATTAAAATATGTAAAAACAACATACAATTGTAAAAACACCACGTATATATCATTTAAAAAACCTAATAGCAGGTTATTTATCGACAAAACGGCTCTACCTAGGTTTTACAGCAAGTGCTATACCAGTGTTATAAATAGCCCTATTTATTAAACAGCTAGCTGTGTTCAGCTGAAATAATTGTACGAAAGTAACTCGAATAAATAAACATACTCAACTAAAGTTAAGCTAACGCGTCTTAAAATAGAACATATATGAACCCACTTTCTTACATATTAGTTACTCTTTTTTTGACCAGCGTTATCTGGGCTATCATTTTTTTAATGTCGTGGTTTACCTTAGGTAAAAAACAATATGCATTACTTTGGGCTGGTGCTTTCACCCTATCAGCATGTCAATGGGCAACAATTTTAGGCAGATCACTGTTCTCCTCAGATATAACGGTATGGATGCTGGCAAGTAGTTTCTCAGTTGGCTCAGTGCTACTTGGCACGTGGGGACATTGCATAAGAGTAAATTCAAGCATACGTATCCGATATTTAATTTTTTTTGCCATAATCACACTTGCAGTCGTTTATTACTTTAAAGCTGTAAATGTGCATGTGGGCTTGTTTATGTCCCTGTATATTTATTACGATGTTATTTTATTGGTGCTCAACGCTGCGATCATTTTAAAACATAAGCAAAAATCACTGCCCGCAGAAATAGGTGCCTCTATTACTTATATTTTATGCGGAATATTTTTATTTTTTGCCGCCACGGTAGCGCTTATGCAAGGCAGTCAAGTTAATCGCGAATACATTGAGTTATACAACCTTATTAATTTTCTTACCGTCCCCTCAGCACATGTTGGTATGGCTGTATTTATCATCTTTATTATGGCTTCTGATCTGGCCGATGAAATGGAAAATTTGGCAATGACAGATGTACTAACAGGTTGTTTAAACCGTCGAGGGTTTTATCAAAAAGGCCAAGCCAAATTAGCTAAAAAGTGCACTGAGCAATATATGAGTTTAATTTATTGGGATATAGATAACTTTAAAAAAATAAATGATGATTACGGACACGCTAATGGCGATTTAGTGCTCATTGAAGCGGTAAAAAGAGTATACAACGGAATAAATACGAATGACTTATTTGGCCGAATTGGTGGTGAGGAATTTGTTATAATCGCAACCAGTAGCAGTGAAGAAGAAGCTAGAGCAATGCCAGAACAGCTAAGACTCGCGTTAGCAAATAACCCTTTTCGTCTTAACGAGCAATCTATTGATGTCACAGCAAGCTTTGGGGTTATAAATATTCAAAGTAATAAAATAACAATAGAAAGTGTTATAAATCAAGCTGATAAAGCCTTATATAACGCTAAACATAAAGGCAAAAACACCGTCGTTTATGCAATAGTACAAAATTGAACCTATGAATTAGTTATTAACCTTTTACATTAAAAAGGGTTAGCGCTTTGCCAACCCTTTTTATCGATGCTTAATGCCTAAAATACATTACCACTAACCAACAATAATGCGCAGCATGCGACGAAGTGGCTCTGCTGCTCCCCATAAAAGCTGATCGCCGACTGTAAATGCGCTAATGTATTTTTCTCCAATTGCTAATTTACGAATACGGCCAACAGGAATGCTCAAAGTGCCTGTTACTTTCACTGGGGTTAAATCTGTGGTGCTAATTTCACGTTGATTAGGGATAACTTTTACCCATTCATTATGAGACGCTAATATTTCTTCAATTTTTTCAACGCTAATGTCTTCACGTAGTTTAATGGTCATCGCTTGACTGTGGCAACGCATAGCACCAATACGTACACACAAACCATCAATTGGCACCGGCTGTTTAGATGAGCCTAAAATTTTATTGGCTTCAACCTGCGCCTTCCATTCTTCTTTAGATTGGCCGCTTGGCATAGGTACATCAATCCAAGGAATTAAGCTCCCAGCTAAAGGAACGCCAAACTGATCGTGCGGTAAATCGTTTGCTGCCATTTTTTCACTCACTATTTTATCAATTTCTAAAATAGCGGAGCTTGGGTTATCGAGCTGCTGTGAAACACTTGCATGAATAGCGCCCATTTGTGCAATAAGCTCTTTCATATTACGTGCACCGGCGCCAGAGGCAGCTTGGTAAGTCATTGGACTTACCCATTCAATCAGGTCTTGTTCAAATAAACCACCTAAAGCAAGTAGCATAAGTGATACCGTGCAGTTGCCCCCAACAAACGTTTTAACACCTTGCGCTAAACCTTCTTCAATCACATCTTTGTTTACGGGGTCGAGTACAATAATACTGTCGTCGCTCATACGCAATGCTGACGCCGCATCAATCCAGTAACCATCCCAACCCGACTCGCGAAGTGCAGGGTATACCGCATTTGTGTAGTCACCACCTTGACAGGTAATAATAATATCCATTTTAGCAAGCTCGCCAACATCGCTTGCATTAAGCAATGGTTTTGCATCACCCGCTAAATTGGGGCCTAATTGGCCGGTTTGAGAGGTGGTAAAAAAAGTGGTGTCGATTAGTGCAAAGTCATTTTCTTGTTGCATTCGCTCTAATAAAACAGAGCCAACCATGCCGCGCCAACCAACCAAGCCTACTTTTTTCATTGTTTGTTCCAAAGTTTGAGTCATAAAAGATGCCTTAATACATTAAAAATTAAAATTCATTGCGTGAGATTTAATTTTCATTAGCGTCAAAATAACACCACCAGCACCCTAAAACTAGTGAATAAAGTAGAACTCAAATTTTTTTCATAGTGTAAAAAATGCAAAGGCATACAACGATTATTTTAAACTTTAATAAAAGCTTAACCTTGTTGAAACCTGTATTTACCAAGCTAAGAAGGCACATTGAAAAAGACGTTTTGTGTAATTCTACATTCAACTAAAGGAAAAGATAATGAAGACACTTACTTTCGCTCTACTCGCTTTAAGTTCAGCATCACTTAATGTATTTGCAGATACAACGCTTTCAGCAAGCACAATGGCATTAAAAGAAAATGAAAAAGTATCTTTTGAACGCGCAGAAATAAATATGGAAGAGCGACAAGGCGTACTAGTCAATACTGCAACAACCTATTACAGTCCAAAGGTATGGATAAATGGGCGCTTAGAGCAGTTTTTTGTGGGCTCTACAAATGGGAATCAATTTTGTGAGGAGCGTGGCCACAACCAAGAAATATCTGGAAGCACAATTACTTGCGGAGAGGATGAAAGCGCCTATGGAGACTTCGATTGGTATAACCAATCATGGGGCATGAAAAGCACGGGCAGTAAAAACCAATGTTATCAGCTCTATGCAACTATAAAGTGCCAATAAAATATCAAACTAACAAAGCCCTGTATTAAATGCAGGGCACGTAACTATTGACTACTTTAGCTGTAATGGCTCACATCAATCTTGACAGTGTAGAAGTGAGGTTTCAATCTAACGTACAGTTATGAGCGAATTACAGCCAGTCAATAATTGCGATGTATAAAGTCTAAATTTGATTCTAACGACCCATTCCAATTTAATGACATAGTTAAAATACAGTTAAACAGCCGCTAATTAAATTTCTTACTTAAGCTTTCAAAGAAACGCCTTACAATGGCCAAATAACACCATAAGTGCTGAAGTATAGCCATGGTAAAAGTGCGAAATCAATGTAAGTACAGAAAATAAGAGAGCTAGATTAAAGCGTAGTGAAGCGATAAACGCAAACATATCAAGAGTAGTACTCTGTAACCACACATTCGAAATGCTCGGTATTTTGTTAACTATCTCTGTATAGCTCACAGAAGGTAATAACATCAGCAATAACGTCAGTAATATAATCGCTATTTTTCTCAAGGTAGCGTTCATATAACTCTAGTTTATTGACGTTACTTCGAAGTTGAATCTACCTTTATTTTGTTTAATAAGATTTGCTATTTTACGATGTAAAAATAGAACGCTTGGACAAAGCAACAAACAGGAATTTTCTTCCTTAAATATAATTACCTGACACATATAATGAAAACTTATTAAAGGTAACAGTTTTTAGCGAAAATAATCGCCCATAATTTGATGTTCATCATTTCCTCGTCTATTCATATATGAGTAGTTTTTAAATAGGTAAGTAAATGAACGAAACTAAAGTTAACACGGGTGTTGATCCCTTAAATACTGATTTTACAATAGACAATGCGTTTTTGGCGCAATTGGTTGATTGCTTGCCTATGGGTGCAATGATAGTGAATGCTAAGGCTCAAATTCTTTTTGCAAATGATCAACTGTCTGAAATACTTGGCTACACTGACTCAGAGCTTATAGGAATGAACATAGACAGTTTACTTCCTTCACAATTTAAATCCAATCATACACATTTAATGAGCCAGTTTTTTGCAAAGCCTAGAAAACGTTTAATGGGTGCAGGTCGTGAATTGTTTGCCAGTCAAAAAAATGGCGCTCAAATTCCGATTGAAATAGGCTTAAACCCAATACGCGGAAAACAAGAATTAGTATTAGCAACGCTGGTAGATATTTCACAAAGGCTTCGTGCTAATAATATGTTTCAACGCTCTATTCAGGCTGTACCACATGGGGTTTTAATAATAGATAAAAATGGCATTATTCAATCAGTGAATAAATCGATTTGCTCCTCTTTTGGTTACAGTGAAGAAGAGTTATTAGATAAAAAAATGGAAATGCTATTACCAAAACGCTATCAAGGACATCATGCAGGGCTGCGTTATTCATTTCATCAAGCGCCCAGCATAAGAAGTATGGGAGTTGGAAGAGACTTAACCGCGCTACATAAAGACGGCAAAGAGTTTCCTGTAGAAATAGGTTTAAGCCCTTTTGAAAACACGAATAGTGAAGACATGGTATTTGTCTCGCTATTGGACATTAGCGATCGAAAGAGAATGGAAGTAGAGCTAAAGGAAAACAATACTAGCCTAAAGGAATTTACTTATGTGGCTTCCCATGACTTACGTTCTCCATTGAGAGGCATTTCTAATTTAGTTGAATGGATTAAAGAAGATCTGGGGACAACGACAGATGAGGTACAGCACAATTTAACGCGTATTGATGAACGTATTTTAAAAATGGAAACGTTAATCGATAACTTATTAGACTATGCAAAAGCAGGTAAGGCCACACTGGATACACAAAAAATCAATATCAATAAGTTGGTCAATAATGTAGAGGAGTTATTAGAATTTCCTGTGGGTATAAAGCTTAAAAAAGACATTCAACTCGACAGTATTGTGTCTGCATGGACACCACTTGAAACTGTTATTCGCAATTTGGTGAGTAATGCCATCGGACACCATGACCGTGAAGAAGGAATTATTTTAATTCGATCTGTTGCAGAGAATACTCTCTGCCATTTAACCGTTTCTGATGATGGACCGGGAATACCAGAAGCAGCTTATGAACGTATTTTTAGCTTATTTCAAACGACAACTTCAGGCGAAAGACAAGGGGCTGGTATTGGCTTATCCATAAGCCGACGGCTTACAGAAGCGCACGGAGGAAAGCTTAATGTTACGTCGAATCAACCACAAAGAGGAGTAACATTCCATGTTTGGTGGCCTCGTTTTGCAAGGAAAGAAATCAATGATTAAGAATCTGACAATATTACTCGTAGAAGACGATGATGTGGCTGCAGAATCAGTTATGCGCAGCTTAAGAAAAGTGGAGCCTGCAATTAAAGTCAACTGGAAACAAAATGGGCAGTTGGCCCTTGATGCATTACGAGAACAGGATCAATCAGGAAGGATAGCTGAACCATATTTGGTATTACTAGATTTAAATATGCCAGTGATGAACGGGTTCGAATTTTTAGAACAGATTCGCCTTGATATAAAGCTGCACGATACTGTGGTATTTATTCTTAGTACGTCAAACGAAGACAGTGACCGAACCCGAGCGTACCACAACAATGTGGCAGGCTACATGGTAAAAAGTTCTATAGGCCCTCAGTTTGCTAAGTTAGCAAAGCTTATGGATGCATATATGAATGCGATTGAGCTCACATAGATCGTTTTGAGAAGAGCTATGATTATGATGAACAGGGTAAATACAATGGAAAAATTTGATCTGTCCGATAGCGTTAACCTTCTCATTGTTGATGACGATAGTATTGATAGGGAGCTAATACGTCGTATGGTCTCTCGTTCTAGTATGCAAGCTAACATTTTTGAAGCCTCTTCGTTAGAAGATTCTATGTCTTGTCTAGAAAAAAAAGAGTTTGATTGTATTATTGTTGATTATCGGTTGGGGATCAGTTCAGGGCTTACCTTACTCAGTAACATTAGAAAGTCTGTGAATCATCATTGTGCCGTTATAATGGTCACGGGCCTAGGCGATGAAAATATTGCAGCTGAAGCTATGCGACTTGGTGCAAGTGACTATTTATTAAAAGATAAATTAAAGAGTACTCAACTTCTGCATTCTATATCTAGCTCAATTCAACGAGCCACGTTAGAGAAAAACCTCCATAATATGGCACATTATGACAGTTTAACGGGGTTAGCCAGTCGGCCAACCTTACTCGAACAGCTTAGCAATGCGATCGCTTCTGGGCAGACACTCGCTGTTGCCTATCTAGATTTAGATAATTTCAAACCCATTAACGATAAATACGGGCATGAAATAGGAGATTTTGTTTTAACAACCATCGCCAATCGACTAAAGCTTATTGCTCGTAAAGAAGACACCCTTGCACGTATTGGAGGTGATGAATTTGTCCTGCTATTAAAAGGATCCTTACACACAAATCAAGAATATGAAGATCTTCTGCAAAATGTTCTTATTGAGATCAATGACCCTATTCTATTAAAGGAATACGCTTGCTCAGTACAAGCGTCAGCAAGTATTGGAGTGGCTCTTACCAATGATGCTGGTTTAAGCTGTGATGATATTCTACGCAGAGCAGACCAAACTATGTATCAAGCTAAGACCTTAGGTACGAATAAAGTTCTATTTTATGATCCTGAAGAAGAAAGCCGAAGACATGCTAAACATACTCTACTAATGGCCGCCGAAAAAGGGATTGCCCGTAACGAATTTATTTTACATTATCAACCAAAGGTAGACATGACAGACCAGCGTTTAATAGGCGTTGAAGCATTAATACGCTGGAATCATCCAACTTTAGGTTTGCTATATCCAGCTGACTTTTCTGATGCACTAGAGCATCCCTGTATTGGGATTTTAATGGGTGAGTGGGTGCTATGCGAAGCCTTAAAACAACATGAAATTTGGCAAAATACACAGCTAGCCATGAGTGCTAATATCTCTCCAGCACATTTACTCAGTGAGGGTTTTGTCGAAAATTTAAACGACCTATTATTAAGTACACATAGCATGGGATCTAAGACACTAGAATTAGAAATTCTAGAAAGCACAACAATTGGAAACATTGACCAAGCTGTAGATGTGCTTGAAGGTTGTCGTAATTTAGGGGTTAGTATTGCCTTAGATGATTTTGGTACAGGCTATGCCTCTTTAAGCTATTTAAAAAAATTACCATTAGACACTTTAAAAATAGATAAAAGTTTTATCAAAAAACTCCTATCAGACGGTGAAGATAGATCCATCGTCACCTGTATTGTGGCGCTCAGTCAAGCGTTTGGCTATAACCTGATTGCAGAAGGAGTAGAATCTTTAGAGCATGAACAGGTCTTAATTGATATGGGGTGCCGTCTCGGGCAAGGGTATTATATTGCCAAACCCATGTCTGCTGATAGTATGACCGCATGGATCCAAAATATGGTAAAAAAGCCTATCCATTAAATTAAATATCTACCCTATATTTTGCTTAATAACACTAATTTTTTGAATAACTGAAAAAGCATAAACTAAGTGTATAAGATCATATGAAGAACTGGGTATCGGAGTTTACCCAAAAAATGTAGAAGGAACGTTGTAAATGTGCATTCGAATAACCCTAAGTTCATCGTAGCCTCAATTACGCTATCCATAAAACAAAAATATTTTATAATGTAACTTAAAAGTTGCGAGTAAAGCATATTGTTTGAAAGAAACTAGCCACTGATTATCAGTTCAATTTGGCATCGTGTTGATTACACGCAAAGCCTAAATCTTGCAATACCCAAACTAGGTTCAAAAATAATTAGCGGATTCTCTAAAGTATGAGCCGTAATCGGTTAAATTAATGCTCATTCACTTAGGCACATAACCAAAACACTATTTATACCAATCTACTTATATATGGGGTCTATTTAACGTTAAGAAAATTACGCTAGAACTAGGCAAAGATTTATGCAGGTTGGTATTACCATCCCCCTTACGACACTATTATTGATTTCATAAATAACAAGCAATAAAAAGCCCTACATTTGGTAGGGCTAAGTAATACTTACTGTAACTGCTATTTATTAGAGAGTGTTAAAATTCATAACTAAAGCTTAAGCTCAACTCTCTCGGTGTTTCTTGAGAACGTATTAACACATCATTTTGATTAACTTCAAAATTTTGTCCTAACATATTCTTCACCTTAAATGTCAGCGTGGTGTTAAAGGTAGGGTAATAACTATAGACCATGTCTAACGAGTTTAAAGGTTGCTCGTAAGCATCATCAAAGTTATTAACACCCGCAGCTAAAATACGATCACCAAATACATTATAGATAACAGAGGCTTGATGCATGCCATCATGCGAATCGTAATTCAATTGTAAATTAGCAACGTATTTTGAATGACCTGTCATGCGTCGTTTTAGGTTTGTCAGATCGCCGCGCTGCTCCTGTGCAATTTCAACTTCTGAATCACTGAGTGTTAAGTTACCAGAAGTAAAGAAAGCACCGCCAAGAAAATCACTGTGCAACTCAGTTAACCATTCGGCTTCAATACCATAAACATAGGCTGTATCAGCGTTATCAAACTGCAGGGTGAAACGGCCATCACTTTCAGTTAACAGTGCTTCAATTGGTTTATCGATATCTTTATAAAAAGCGCCAACAGAGTAGTTATCGCCATTGTCCATATAAAATTCGATACGCGCATCAAAGTTATCTAAAGCGCTAGACTCTAAGAATGGATTACCTAGAGTACGGTATCCTGTAAGCGGATCTTGGAATTGAACAGGACTTAGCTCACGTAAATCAGGGCGAACAACCGTACTGCCATATCCAAAACGAATTTGATATGCCTCTTGGCTATACGTCATAGATAGTGAAGTAAAATAATCATCTTCCATGACACTTGCTTGTTCTATCGCATCTGCACTTAGCTTGTCAGCTAGCAAAGCAGGATTAAATGCTGAGCGAGAAAAAGCTAAAGCAACTTGGCGAAAATCTTCATAGCGTACGCCACCACTTAAGCGCCAATCTTGAGCAAACGTTATGTCAAAAGAGCCGTAATAAGCATCAATCATTTGCGCTGCAAGATAATCATCGGCTGTTGGTTCTTGGAATAACAACTCGACATCAGTTGAATCAATAACAGAGTCATTAGCAAAAAAACTGCCGATTGACAGTGCTTCATCTTCACTTTGCGCGAGCTCTAAAGCTTGAGTTTGGCTAAAGCGATAGTTAAAAAAGTCGGTACGGTAGTCACGTGTTTTTTCTACAAAATAACCGCCACCCGCAATTTCAACTTCGGCATTGTCAAAGTAAAAAACTTTATTTACATTAACGCCCCAGTTTTCTACATCGTCTTCTAACTCAACAAATCGATACAAATAGGGATTGCCCCCTAAGCTACCGTTGTAAAATGTGCGTTTATATTTACCATCAAGGTATTCATCACGAACCGTTACTTTAAGCTCGCCTGGGATACTTGTTGTTGCTGTAGAATCAGTGTATTGCCAATCAACACCTACACCTTGCAAAAATCCCCACTCTAAATTATGCGTACCACGAAGCTGAAGTATTTCTAATTCGCGCTCTTCAAAAGAGGTTAAGTGGCTGCGCTGTAATTGACCAGCATCGATGCTTAATGACTTTGATGGCTCTTGGTACAATGCAACAGAGGCTTCATCTTCAGTGTCTCGCAACATCATGTAGGTTGCAGTTAAATCATGGCCCTGTATTTTATACCCTAAATTTAAAGAGCTATTTAACTTTATATTATGCTTTGTCGACACTTCTTTTTCTGTTGCAGAGTAGCAGGTAAAGTCATCTTGTGAACAAGCAGACTCCGATGCGTCAACTGAAGAAAGGACTGCGCTAAACTTTTCAGCATTTGACCATTCATTTTCATAAGCAACTGACGCTAAAAAACCAAAAGATCCATCTAAGCCAAATAAGTTATCAAAACGATCGCCGTAGACCGCTTTAATACCGGCATCAGGGTTCAAGCTTTCTTTTTCCAAGCCAAAGTCTCTTGGCAACGCTTTAGCTAAACTTTTATTTAAATCAATCGCTGCAGCTTGACCTATATCAGCTCCCGTGCGCTTTGATTCTACGTCTCTGATATTTCGGTATGAAATATCAGATAAGCCATTAATATACGTATTTAACGCTGTTTTAACGCTATTAGGTAATGCTCGCGTGCCATCATCTTGGCCAAGCCAATCATCACTGCCGCCATTATATGTATAGCCTTCGTCATTTGTATCTTTATAGCTTGCGCCAATTTCGACTTTAAATAACGTATCACTTGGAATGCTTTTTGTTCTAATGTTAACGTCACCACCACCAAATGCTGCCGGCATATTAGGTGAGTAGGCTTTTTGAACAGCCAAAGATTCAATAATACTTGATGGAAAAATATCAAGTGGAATAACGTTTCTTGTTAAATCAGGGCTTGGCACTACAGCGCCATTTAAACGCACACTTGAATAACGCTCACCTAATCCACGTACATAAATAAACTTATCATTAACTAACGACAAGCCTGTAACACGACGAAGTGCCGAAGCGGCGTCACTGTCACCCGTTCGAGAGATTTGCTCAGCGCCCATTATATCAGCGACGAATGCCTGATTTTTACGCTCATCAATAACTGCGCTCGCACTCCCTTTAAGACGCGTGCCTGTTGCAACAACTTCTTCTATAGCCTCATCATTTATTATTTCTTGTGCCTGTTCAGCGAAAGAATGAAATGAAGAAAAAAGGGAGAGCAGCGATAAAGTTATTAGATTAGTTTTAAACTGCTTTTGATGTTTCATATTTATATCCTCTAAACCTAAAGTTCCCTTAAAAAAGGCGCCGTAGCGCCTTATAATTAGAGCCGGTCTAGATTAATTACTAGCGCGTTGTAAAGATGCAGCTACAAAACTAGCCCACTCGCTTGACTCACCTTCTTTAAGCGCACCAATGTAGCCTGCGTTAGTAAAGAAAGCGTTAACTTCGCTCATGTCTTTAGCCGTTGTTGCAACAGCAGTACCTTGTGAATCAGTAATAGTTGCAGCAGTTGAAACACCATCGGCACCAAGCACATTTGCAAAATCAGCAAAACCAATTAACTGGTTATTATCGCCACCTGTAAACCAAGTGCTTACATCAAAACTAGCTAATGAACCCGTTAAAGCTGTATTTACGTTTTCAAAGTTTTTACCACAGGCAAAAATTGAGCTCATAAATGCAATATCGCCTTTATTTGCATTGGCATGCACACCTGCATCGCCTGATTTGTCTTTTTCATTGTATAAATCAAAACAACCGGCACCATCTACAGATGACGAGTTTACAAACAGCATGTTAGCTAATTGCGCCTTACCCCATTCTTTCATTTCCATACCGGCACCAGTACGGCGTCCATCTGCGCCTTGGTCACCCGTAGTTACAACCGTTGCATTAGCAATCGTTGGGTTAGAAACGGTTGTTACTAAATCTTGAGCGTCTGCTGATAATGGATCTACCTTTGCGCCATCTGTTTCAAAGCCATGGTTACCATATTCATTTGAACGAACAAGAATAAATTGTCCAAAACCTTTCCAGCCTTCATCCCAGTCAATGCCGTCATCGCCTGTATCAGTAACAACAATATGCTTAAGGTTAACGCTGCCACCAAATAGCTCAATACCATCATCGAAACCATTATGTACATGCACGTAATCAATGGTTGTACCTGAACCGACAGCATTTAGAGTTAAACCATTGAGTTCATCACCTTCAACACCAAAGCCCGCATATTTAATAACGATATGCTTAAGGATACCGCTGTTATCTTGCGGATCATTACCACCGTAGTAAGATACAATACCTTCAGCAGAGTGATTACACATGTCTTGTGCAGCAGCTGCTGTTGTACAACGAATAGAATGGCCACGACCATTTACCTGTACGCCACCCCAGTCACCAATTTGTGCTGTTGTTGAATCATCGCCATCAACTTCTTTGATACTTGTGAAAATAATTGGCTTATCTACTTCACCAATTGCTTCAATATTTGCGCCACGTGCAACACGAATAAAACTCTCAGGCTTAGTAAAAGCAATTGTCGCACCGGCTTCAATAGATAATGTAGGGCCATTGCCGTCAATTGTAGCGCCTGTTGATGTGTCTACATCATCACCAATAAATAACGCACCTTCAAACACATGCGCACCATCGTTATCTAATGCAGAAATGACAAAAGAGCTGGTGATTTCTTTAGCATTGCTTGCAAATGCTTGGCTATAAAGACAGTTAACGCCTTTGGCCTCACCTGTAAATGTCGCGCCATCTAATGTGTATGTAGCACACGTAACAGTTTCACCACTGTTACCACCTGGGTTAGTCACCGAATTGTCTACACTATTGTCTACACTGTTATCAGCAGTTGTAGGTGTAACGTTAATATCACCACCACAACCAGTAAGTGAGATTGCAGCAGCTACTAGGCTGACTTTAAATAAACCAGATAATTTCATTGTTCACTCCGTTAAAGTATTTAATTATTTTGTTAGCGTTTTATTAAACTCAAGTCACCTAAGTACATAAGTTGATGTATTTAGGTCACTTGAGTTCTTAGCTGCGACTACCTTACGGGAGCTGTATGACAGCGCCGTTACACTTTAATAAACATAAGATGACAACGTTAATTTATTAAATTCAAATGGTTACTTAAAATAAAACGAAAAAACCGCCTAAAATAAATTTAAGGCGGTTTGCATAGTGCGATTATGAAATTGGTTTTTTGCTATACAAATAACGTGTTAAATAGGGATCAAAGTAATGCCGTTCTAAGTGTTTCGGCATGTACTTTTTCACGCTTTACATACTTGATCCATTGCTGCGCTAAACGCTGAGATTTTTTGTGTTTCTCAGCTTGTTCAAACGCTAAAATTGAGGCATCGAAATTTTGTAAATTATACTGCGCCATACCAAGAGCAACAAAGGCATTTGATTCAAAATCAAGTGAGCCTTTATCTAGTGCTTTACGCGCAGCGTCGGCCGCCTCTTCATATTGCTCAGTATTGACATACACTTCCGCTAAGCGTTGATCGTACTTGCCATTAACCGATAAATCGGCTGCCTTAACAAAGTATGCAATTGACTTATCGTCTTCTTTAGCTTGGATCATGGCTTCGGCTACAAACGCGTAATTTTTTGCCGTTCTCTCAGCAATACCCGCCTCAATTGCTTTACTCATAACTACGCCTGCTTTGTAAGCTAAACCATTGTATAAGTACACTTGAGCAAGTTGACGTAAATCAGATTTTGAGGTTAAAAACCCTTGTTGATAAGCAGCCTCAATAACAGCAAGTTGCTGTTTCTCTTGCCCTGTTTCACCATACATACCCGATAACTGAATCCAATATTCTGGCTTGTTATACAGCTTTACCATACGCTCCAATACTGCGACTACTTTATCAGTTTGATTAAGCGAGTAATGCATTGCACGTTGTAATACCAACCAGTTTTCTTTAGGTGTTTTACCTTCATCATCACTTAATTTTATTACTTTAGAAATATACTCCAGCCCTTTATTGTAATCTTTTAGCTGATAGTAGGTTTGTGCTCGTAATAAGTAATAACTTTCGGTGATGGGTTTAGTATTAATGTCATCCCATTTATCTAAAAATGAAATCACTTTTTTGTAATCACTGTTAGCCATTGCCAATTGCGCTAAGCTAAATGTAGTGCTTACACGCAATGACTCGGGAATTCCTTCCTCTGCAACTACTTTTTCAAACGAAGCTATTGCTTTTGGTAAGTCGTTTTCGTTGTAATAAATAAACCCATAAAAGTTATGCATCATCGCAATTTCGTATGAATTCATACTTGATGAGCGCTCATTGATGGTATCTAGTGCCTCAAGCCCTGCTTTAACGTCGCCATCGTCAGCTAGTTTTTGCGCTCGCGCCAATTGGCTGTACACCTTTTCACGCAATGCAGGCACTCGTTTAGTTTTTTGCTCTTGCGCTGCATTGGCTGTGGCGACATCTACGCTGGGTAAAATGCTCAACGCACTAGGAGCAATAATACTTGTACTTATTGCTGCGGTGCAAAAAAGTGTTAATTTCAAAAGTTTTGCTACAGGTCGTAATGTTGTCATTGATTTCATAATCATCTCACTTTTCGAACCATTTATTCGTAGGTTTAATTAATCGCTAAATTAACCACTGATCTGGAAAGAAATTTTGTTCTGAACACCCGCAACTTCAACGGCTTCGCCATTCACTACGCGTGGTTTATATTTAAATTTAAGCGCTGCATCCATAGCCGCTCTGTCAAACAGTGACTCAGGCTCTGCTTTTAAAACATGAGGTTCACGCACAGTGCCTTGCTTAGTTACTGTAAATTCAACAATAACGTAACCTTCTATACCCCGTGATAAAGCACGGCGTGGGTATACAGGGGCTACTTTTA
The DNA here is from genome assembly GCF_005886635.1 of Pseudoalteromonas sp. S558. Lineage (NCBI taxonomy): Bacteria > Pseudomonadati > Pseudomonadota > Gammaproteobacteria > Alteromonadales > Pseudoalteromonadaceae > Pseudoalteromonas > Pseudoalteromonas sp. S558. Next base: position 51,979 of record NZ_PNDU01000012.1, read on the forward strand.
CAATGGGTAAATATTCACCGTCACTTGAGTCCAGTGATAAGCCACCCGATAGGTTTACATCCGCATCCACATTTGCTCCAAAGTCAAAGTTATTAGCATTTGCAGTCGCATCGCTACTTTGCATCTGTGGTGATTCCATCGGCGGCGGTGGCTCCTTTGGTGTCGGTGGTTTTTGTGGTTTTCGTTCTTTCTTTTGTAGGCTCTCTTCTTTTTTAAGCCTTACAAAATCAAGTACATTGCCCTTAGCAGGCTCACTCATTGCCCCTTCGCCACCGGTGATCAGTGCTTGCATGCCTAAAAACAGCATAAAAGTCACTACACCGGCTACAATTAATGCTACTAAATAACGCATTACTAACCCTTATGCTTCTTGAGCTGCAATCGACACATCAAACACACCAGCGGCGCGTGCTGCATCCATTACTTTAATTAAAGTATCGGTTGTAGACTTTTTGTCTGCCTGAATGACAACACTACCTTGTGGGTTTTCAGCTTTTAAGCGTTCAATATTTGCTTGAACTGCACGTATATCAATTTGACGCTTGTTGATCCAAATTTCACCTTGATCTGAAATAGCCACTAATATGTTTGCACGTTCTTTTTTTACTGCTGTTGCAGCTTCAGGGCGGTTCACATCTATACCGGCCTCTTTTACGAACGACGCTGTTACAATAAAGAAAATAAGCATAATAAAAACAACATCTAGCATAGGTGTCATGTTTATTTCTTCAGCCTCATCTTCTTGCATTAAATTACCTAAAGGTGCTCTCATTTTATTCTCCTAGAATAAGCGACTGTATATAGCCGCTTATCAAAATATACTTAATGGTCTAATACCATGCTGTCTTCAAGAAGTTCTACTTCGCGTTTTGCTTTACGTTGTAAATACGTTGAGGCAAATACACCTGATAACGCACCCACCATGCCCGCCATTGTTGGAATAGTTGCTTTAGATACACCCGATGCCATTGAACGGGCACTGCCCGTACCTGTAATTGCCATAACATCAAATACTTCGATCATTCCGGTTACGGTTCCTAACAACCCAAGTAGCGGGCATAACGCAACCATTACATTAATTAAGGGTAAATTAGTGTTAAGTCGCATGCTCGCTCGCGAGATCATTGCTTGGCGTATTTGCTCAGCATTCCAACTGTTACGTTCTTGGCGAGTAGTCCATGTGTTTTTGACATCTTTTTTATAACCACGAAAGCCATTAAAAAAATAAATAAATCGCTCAAGTATCAATAACCACATCGCGAAGATTAACACCCCGATGACCAAGAGAACTTGGCCACCAGTGTCGAGAAAATCACGGATAGCATTGATTGAGTCAATCAATAGCACCATGGTTTATTCTCCTTTCTCACTTCGTTGGGCTATAATTCCCGCGCTCTGCTCTTGTAAAATAAGCAATAAACCTTTTGAGCGAGTATTAAGTAGTGTGTATATAAATACAGTAGGGATCGCCACAACCAAACCCAGTACCGTAGTGACTAGTGCTTGAGAAATACCACCCGCCATTAACTTAGGATCCCCAGTACCAAATAATGTGATTGCTTGGAATGTGTTGATCATACCGGTTACTGTGCCGAGTAAGCCCAATAGCGGAGCAACCACTGAAATAATTTTGATAAGTGTTAAATTACGAGTGATTTTTGGCATTTCACGTAAAATAGCTTCACTTAATTTAAGCTCAAGCGTGTCGTAGGCTACATTTGGGTAATCGTCTTTTACTTTCATAACTCGACCCAATGGATTGTCATCTCGCGCTATATTATCCTTTAACTGACGACGGATTTTGCCACCTACCAGTAGTAAAGATACAAAGCGCTCAATCGCAATTAAAAGTGCCAATAGACCCACACCTAAAATAACGTAACCAACGGCTCCACCTTGATGTACTTGCTCAACGGTGTCTGGGGCTTGCACTAATAAACCTAAGATTGAACCACCCGTTGGGTCTAGCGCAAACTGCACAACACCACTTTTGGCATTTTGTAAATCACCCGCTGTCGCTGTATAACGAGATACAGGTTGGCGAGTAAGCTCACTTAGCGTATTTGTAACTGGGTTATACTCTACGTATTTACCGTTCGAGATTAAGTTAAAAGCACCTACTCGCATTACTTCTTGCTCTGCTTTATTACCGCCTTCAACTATAACCGTGGTAGTAAAGCGACTTACTTTGCCCTGCTCTGTCATTTCGCGTTGTAATTCGTACCATACTTTTTCTATATCTTCGATTGATGCAAGCTTTGAAGTCGATCCCATCTTTTGAGCAAGGTCGTCCATAAATGCACTACGACCTGGTAATTGTGCAGATACCACAGACGTTGCGAACTTATTGCTCGAATCACCTGCAACTTGCTGCAATACACCAAATAGCTCTTTGAGTGAGCCCATGCGCTTAGATAAAGTGTCAGTTAAATTTGCAAGCTTAACTTCATTTTCTTCAAACTGTGTTTCTAATCGCTCAGATTCAACAAGCATTTGATTACGCTTTGCTTGTGTGTCTTTTAACATTTGTACTTGTTCGTTTTGACGTGTGGCAAACATTTGTTCACGCTGTTTATTTTCTGCAGTTTGAACAGATTTTCCTTCTTCTAGCGTTTTAAGGAGTGAATCAAGGTTCATTGCCTCAGCAGCTACACTGGCACCGGCAAAGCTAATACTTGCAGCAAATAAAGCCATTTTTGTCATTTGTGTAAACAATTTCATTTTTAACCTCTTATTTTGCTGCATGTACTGGCAGAGTTAACATATCTGGGGCAAGTTGCTTGCGCGCTATGCGTAAACCTTTGTTGATTTGGCTTATTGTTGAATCAGCTAATGCTGTAAACGATTTTGTTTGTGCATCCCAGCTACCGGCTTTTTTACCATCACGTGTTAAATAAATAAGCTCTAAACGGCCGATACGTAAAAAGTCCACTTCACGCTCTTTTCCACTTACCTCTAACAACGCGGTATACGCTTCAATTGTACGGCCGTAATCAACTTCGACCTGGTAAGCTTCAAGTACGCGACGAAATTTTTCGCTTGACGTAATATCAGCGCGATCCATCATGGTTTTTAAAGAGGCTAACCGTTTTGCACGCTCATCTTGTAAAAATGGCACATCAAGCGATACAAATTGCTCAAGGCCTGTGATCATACGCATCATTAATGGTGTAATTTGACGTTCAATAATAGAAACCTGATCCATTGACAGATTTAAGGATTCCATTTCTTCTATTTGATTATTTAACTGCTTAGTTAGCTGGGCGTTGTAAACAGCTAAGCCATCAATCTCTTTATTGAGGGTTTTAAATTGCTGTAAACGACCTTGCATTGAATCTGCAATCTTGTCTATTTTTGTTTGTGATTGCGCAGCTGATTTATTAATTTCACTGCTTTTATCAATAACCTTATCTAAATCGTTTGCGTGTACTGCTGCACTTGCGGCCACAATACTAGCTAAGATTAATGGTTTAACGCCTTTCATCGCATACACCTTTACTCGTTAATTAGCGGATTTGCTAGTTTGTTTTTTAAGGTCATAAACTTTGTAATATAAATAATTTATGACTTTAGAATTTCAATGAGCAGGAGTTTATAGATAAAACATGACAAGGATGTTGCGTAAAAAAGTCGATTTTATGACAGTGGTAACAATAAAGACTTACAAAGGGGATTTGACAAAAAGAAGGGATATTAATTAATCAAACACCCTTCAATTTATGTGTTTTAATTTAAATTTGTTCAATCTAGGGGCGATTTAATCGCGGCGTGAGGTTTGTAATCGAGTGAACTAAGTAAAAACCGAGCAACAAAGAGTAAATCGTCCCTAGGTAGAACCCAAAGGGCAGCGCATGTTTGGCATTTATGCTGCGTTATCGCCTATTTATGGGGAATAACCACACTACATAGGCGCTGCCTTGCCTAAATACCAAACCGCCTGC
>NZ_PNDU01000120.1:0-24322 GCF_005886635.1 Pseudoalteromonas sp. S558
TTGAATTTGCTTGCAATAGACCCGCTATTGACGCGTAAATTCGCCTTGTTTTCACTGAAAATCTCTGGCTAGAGAAAATAAATTTAAATATAACTATAATTCAGTATGTTAGTAAATCTCTTAACTAGGGTTTAGGTTAAATAGCAATGATTCTTACTTAACAAACATTCATGAAAATAGATTTTAGCCTAACCACTATTCATAATATTTATAGTCGGTATAATCAGTTGCGTAACTGGATGGATTTTCATCTATCTATAAAAGCTTTATAATCACGCGATAGAATACTATAAGTATTGGGTAATATGTTGCGCATGAAGCGCTACCGGATACTTTCACGTCACCAAGAGGGCAATATTGTGCTACAAGAATATCGTAAACACGTAGAAGAACGTGCAGCGTTAGGTATCGTACCAGCGCCATTAGATGCTCAGCAAACAGCTGATCTTATTGAATTAATTAAAACTCCACCGGCTGGTGAAGAAGAGTTCATTTTAGATTTATTAGTTCACCGCATTCCTGCAGGCGTGGATGATGCTGCTTATATTAAAGCAGGATTTTTAGCGGCAGTTGCTAAAGGTGAAGCAAATTCTCCACTTATTTCTAAAGAAAAAGCAGCAGAACTGTTAGGTACAATGTTAGGTGGTTACAATATCGCACCTATGATTGACCTACTTGATGATGAAACGCTTGCGCCGATCGTAGTAAAAGGCCTTTCAAACACATTACTTATGTTTGATGCGTTCTACGATGTAGAAGAAAAAGCAAAAGCAGGTAACACATTTGCTAAGCAAATTATTGAGTCTTGGGCAAGTGCAGAATGGTTTACTAATAAACCAGCTGTTGCTGAAAAGATCTCAGTAACTGTATTTAAAGTAACTGGCGAAACAAATACTGATGACTTGTCTCCTGCACCAGATGCATGGTCTCGTCCAGATATCCCACTGCATGCTTTAGCAATGCTAAAAATTGAACGTGACGGTATCACACCTGATAAAGCGGGCGAAGTAGGTCCAATTACTCAGCTTGAAGAATTAAAAACCAAAGGTTTACCACTTGCATACGTAGGTGACGTTGTTGGTACGGGTTCTTCTCGTAAATCTGCAACTAACTCTGTACTTTGGTTTATGGGCGATGATATCCCGTTCGTACCAAACAAGCGTGTTGGCGGTGTATGTTTAGGTAATAAAATTGCTCCAATCTTCTTCAACACAATGGAAGATTCAGGCGCATTACCAATCGAATTAAATGTTGATGAACTCAACATGGGCGAACAAATCGACATCTACCCATATGAAGGTGTTGTTAAGCAACATGGTACTGATAAAGTAATTTCTACTTTTGAACTTAAGTCTGATGTGATCTTAGATGAAGTTCGTGCTGGTGGTCGTATTCCACTAATTATCGGTCGTGGTTTAACTGATAAAGCGCGTACATCTCTTGGCTTAGGTGCAACTGATATATTTAAAGTACCAACAGCAACAGAAGTTTCAGATAAAGGCTTTACACTAGCGCAAAAAATGGTTGGTAAAGCATGTAACGTTGCAGGTATTCGCCCAGGTCAGTACTGTGAGCCTAAAATGACAACTGTTGGTTCGCAAGATACAACAGGTCCTATGACACGTGATGAACTTAAAGACTTAGCATGTTTAGGTTTCTCTGCAGATTTAACAATGCAGTCATTCTGTCATACATCAGCTTATCCTAAGCCTATCGATGTAAACACTCACCATACACTTCCTGATTTCATCATGAACCGTGGCGGTGTTTCACTTCGCCCAGGCGATGGTATTATTCACTCATGGTTAAACCGTATGTTATTACCAGATACCGTAGGTACTGGTGGTGATTCACATACTCGTTTCCCATTAGGTATTTCATTCCCAGCGGGTTCGGGTGCAGTAGCATTCGCAGCAGCAACCGGTGTTATGCCACTTGATATGCCTGAATCAATTTTGGTTCGTTTTAAAGGCGAAATGCAACCAGGTATCACTTTACGTGACCTAGTACATGCAATCCCTTACTACGGTATCAAACAAGGTTTATTAACAGTTGAGAAAAAAGGTAAAATTAACGAATTCTCTGGTCGCGTACTAGAAATTGAAGGCGTTGAGCACCTAACTGTTGAGCAAGCGTTTGAACTATCAGATGCATCTGCAGAGCGTTCTGCAGCTGGTTGTACAGTTAAATTATCTAAAGAGTCTATCTCTGAATACCTAGAATCAAACATTGTTATGCTTAAGTGGATGATCTCTGAAGGTTACGGTGATGTACGTACGATTGAACGTCGTATTACTGCAATGCAAGATTGGTTAGCTAATCCAGAGCTTATGGAAGCTGATAAAGACGCTGAGTACGCTCATATAGTTGATATCGATTTAGCCGAAATTAAAGAACCTGTTCTTTGTGCACCAAATGACCCTGATGATGCGCGTCTTCTTTCTGACGTTGCTGGCGAGAAAATCGACGAAGTATTTATCGGTTCTTGTATGACAAACATCGGTCATTTCCGTGCTGCTGGTAAGTTGCTTGATGGCTTTAAAGGTCAATTACCGACTCAGCTTTGGGTTGCTCCACCTACTAAGATGGATAAAGACCAACTTACAGAAGAAGGTTACTACGGTATTTTTGGTCGTGTTGGCGCACGTATCGAAACTCCAGGTTGTTCACTATGTATGGGTAACCAAGCACGTGTTGCAGATAAAGCAACGGTTGTGTCTACTTCTACACGTAACTTCCCTAATCGTTTAGGTAATGGCGCAAACGTATTCTTAGCATCATCTGAACTTGCTGCAGTAGCAGCTATTTTAGGTAGATTACCAACATCTGCTGAGTACCAAGAATACGCAGCGAAGATCAATGCAACGGCGTCAGATACATACCGTTACTTGAACTTCCACCGTATGCCTGCTTACACTAAAAAAGCAGATAAAGTGATTATTCAACAAGCTGTATAATTTTTAAAGTTTGTTTAAAAACCCGCTTCGGCGGGTTTTTTATTGGCTAAAATAAATATTAGATAGTTCATGTTGTTTTTTTTACATTATTGTATTAACTCTGGTCTTAAGTTGCTTTTAAAGTAAGTAATAAAGCAAAAAATCCTCTCAAAATGCATTAAAATCCTCGCCAATATTCTCATTATTTTAGGCGAGATTTTATGACAGCATTAAACAACCAGAATTTACTGCAACTTCGTTTTATTAACCAAATAAACATTGATTTGGTTAAGCCTTCTTTTGATAACCTACCTGCTAATCCATATGCAGATGGTGCTTTTCGAAAACGTCGTTATTCAGTAGTTAAAATGCAAAATGGTGAATTACAGTTACAAAAAACCAAAGCATTTGTGCAAGATGATTCAATTAATACCTTTCAAGGTAATGTAGAGCGCACCTATGAAAATCTAGAGCAAAGCTTGCTTGAATCAGAAGGTATGAAAAATATTGTAAATGAGTTTTGCCAAATTACCGGTATTGATGAGCAGCGTGATATAGAAATTCATCAGTTCCGTATGCTTGCCATTGATAGTGATACACCCGCAGCGCCAGAAGGCGTTCATCAGGATGGGTTTGATCATGTGTGCGTATGTGGTGTTTCTCACGAAAATTTAGAAGGTGGCGAACTACTTGTATACGAAAACAAGCAAGCTGAGCCTTGTTTTAAAATGGAAATAAAAGACGGTATGTTTGCATTAATAAATGATCGCCAAGTATGGCATAACGCAACACCTATGAACAAAATTGATGCGAGCAAACCAGGTTACCTGGATTGTTTTGTATTAACGTCTTAAGGAATAAGCATGAACATAACGCAATTACGTGAGCAGTTTCCTGCATTAATGCAAAACGTTGATGGTAAATCGCCAATATTTTTAGACGGACCAGGTGGCTCGCAGGTACCAACATCGGTGCTTAATGCGATGACAGCTTATTTAGGTCATTATAATTCGAACTTAGGTGGAGCGTTTTTTTCAAGTGATAAAACGGTTGAGTTGATGGCGAATGCGCGTCAAGCCGCCGCTGACTTACTTAATGCACCTAGCTCACAACAAATTGTGTTTGGCCCAAACATGACCAGCCTAACGTTTAGCTTTAGCCGTGCAATTTCACGCGACTGGCAGGCTGGCGATGAAATAATTGTAACCAATGCCGATCACTTCTCGAATGTATCGTCGTGGCAACAAGCTGCAGAAGATAAAGGCGTTAAAGTTAATACGGCTTTAATTAACGAAGCTGATTGCAGCTTAGATATGGCGCAGTTTGAAAGTTTATTAAACAGCAACACTAAGCTTGTAGCGGTAACGTATGCCTCAAATACCACAGGTTCAATTAACAATATTAAACGTATTGTAAAGCTTGCTCACGCTGTAGGCGCACTTGTTTATGTTGATGCCGTACATTACGCACCGCACGAACTTGTTGATGTACAAGCGCTTGATTGTGACTTTTTAGCCTGTTCTGCGTATAAGTTTTTTGGTCCGCATTTAGGCATGGTTTACGGTAAAAAAGAACACTTAGAGGGGTTTACTCCCTACAAAGTTGAGCCAGCTAAAGACGTAGCGCCAGGTCGCTGGGAAACCGGCACACAAAGTTTTGAAGCAATGGCAGGTTTTATAGCCGCTGTTGATTACATTGCGGCAATTAGCGAGCTTGACGATAGCTATTCACGACGCGAAAAGTTAAGCGTGGCTTTTGCTAAAACTAAACAGCACGAAATGGCGCTTAGTGAGCACTTTTTAACGCGCTTAGTTAATTATCCGCGTATAAAATTATTCGGTATTGATGACTTTGATCGCTTAACCGAACGTACACCGACCTTTGCTTTAATTTTCGAAGGGCTTGAACCGCGTGCAGTGTCTGAATTTTTAGGCAAGCATCACATCTGTGTGTGGGATGGTAATTTTTATGCACAAGGCTTGTGTGAACAACTAGGCGTTCTCGACAACGGCGGTGTAGTGCGCATAGGTTGCATGCATTACAACACCATCGAAGAGTTGGATCAGTTATTTGATTTATTTGATGAACTACTAGGTTAAATCATACTGATTGTGGTGCGCTAACTTTCAGGCGCACCATATATTTGCTCTGCACGATTAAACAGTACCCACGATGTTAAAATATACTTATCGTTAGATACAGGCTTATTGCCTCGGTGAGTATGTGTAAAGTAGCCAGGCGCTATTACCATTGTGCCTTTTTTAGGTGCTATTTTACGATTTTGATAGTAAAACTCTGTTTCACCACCTTCTTGCACATCGTTTAAATAAAACATGAATAACAATACGCGATGCAAAGCTTCGTTATGCTGTAGCTGCGGATAAACTTCACTGTGCCAATAAGGATAGCCACCTTTATTTACCTCATATTTTTGCGCTTGAATATTACCGAGTCTAAAAATTTGCTGAACAAGCAAAGGTAATTGCGGTTTACCCACTTCTTCAAAATTTTCTTGAGTTAAATCGACAACTTCAGCTGTTTTTGGGTGATAAACCTTTAAGCCAAATGCTCCGATCATCATAAAAATATGTTCTTCAATGTATTTAAAAACATACTGTGCAGTGGTTTGCTGAATATGTTTTAATTGCTGGGCATATTCGGGGTGATTATTTAAATGTAAATCGTGGCTGTCTTTTTTCTTTAAATCGACTCCGCCTGATGTGACCCCTTGTTTTACATGCGGGCTTTGCGTGAATGTAGTAATAAAGTTATCGCAAAAATCATTGCTTAGCGCATTATCGAATACGCGAATAAAGTCCGTCATGAGTTACCTTTTATAAGGATTATTATGTTTATTGAAAAAGTGATGCCGCGCTTTAGTGAAACAGATGCGCTCGGACACATTAACAATACAGTACTCCCTGTATGGTTTGAAGTTGCACGTGCCCCTATTTTTAAATTTTTTACTCCTGATCTTAACCCACACGACTGGAAATTAATTATTGCCAAAATAGAAGTGTCGTTTGTTGGTGAGTTGTTTTATGGCTATGAGGTAACAGTCAAAACCTCTGTAGAGCATATAGGCACTAGTTCTTTTGTGTTACGCCAAGAGGCATGGCAACACGATAAATGCTGCGCAATAGGTAAAGCAATTATGGTGAGATATGATTTTACTGCCAAGGCTAAACAAGCGCTTTCAACACAAGAAAAACGCTTGCTAAATGAGCATCTCACGACGCAAAGTTAGCCCTAATATTTAATTAACCTCCTACTGCTAAGCGTTGCTCGATGTAATCACTAAGCGCTGCGGTTTGTGTGTCGTCAAAGCGCAGGCCAAGCTTGGTGCGACGCCACAATAGATCGTGTGCGTTTTGTGCCCATTCTTCTTGCAATAAAAAATCAACTTCAGCGGCAAATAAACCGTGGCCAAAGTTTTGGCCTAAATCAGTTAACTGTTTTGCATAGCCTAAAATGTTTTTAGTGCGTGTACCATAAGTGCGTATAAAGCGATTCAATATTTCTGCGGGCAACCAATTATAGTTACTTTTAAACTCAGATTTTAACCGCTCTACGCAGCTAAAGTCACCACCAGGTAATGCGCTGTCTTTAGTCCATGCGGGGCCCATTTGTGGGTAAAACTCTTGGAGTTTATCAACCGCATTTTCAGAGAGTTTACGATAGGTTGTTATTTTTCCGCCAAAGACACTTAGTAACGGTGTTTGTTTATTTTCGCTAGAAAGCGTTAATTTATAATCACGAGTGACCGATTGGGCATCAACCGATTCATCGTCGAGTAACGGTCGTACACCCGAAAAGGTATGCACTATATCGTCGTATTTAATCTGTTTTTTAAAATAACTGTTCGTTACGTTGATTAAGTAATCGATTTCCTCATTACTTATTTTCACATTTCGCGCAGCGCCTTTGTATTCAACATCGGTAGTACCAATTAAAGAATAGTCATCCTCGAAAGGGCTAACAAATACAATGCGCTGGTCTTTATTTTGCAAAATATAAGCATGTGGTTGGCTGTGAATGCGAGGCACAATAATGTGACTGCCTTTAACAAGGCGGATATTTTGTGGCGATTTTTCTGTTAATGCATCATCAAACAGCTTGGCAACCCAAGGACCTGTTGCATTAACAATGCCTTTGGCTGAAATACTATATTGCGATTTAGAATCCTGCTGCTCAAGTGTTACTTGCCACTTATCTTGTTTGCGCTGTGCTTTTACACATTTGGTTTGCGTGGCAATAATGGCGCCTTTATTTTTTGCTGCAAGGGCATTTAAAACCACTAATCGGGAGTCATCAACCCAACCATCAGCGTATTCAAAGCCTTTAGTTATAGAAGACTCTAATACACTATGCTCATCAAATTTTATACTTTTGGATGCAGGTAAGGTAACGCGCTTTGCTAAATTGTCGTAGATAAACAAGCCAATGCGGATCATCCAAGCAGGGCGTAAATGAGGTTGATGGGGTAATCTAAAAGTTAGCGGCCACATAATATGAGGCGCATTTTTTAATAATACCTCACGCTCTGTTAATGCCTCTTTTACTAATCTAAATTCGTAATGTTCAAGGTAGCGTAAACCACCGTGGATCAACTTAGAGCTATTTGAGGATGTTGCACAAGCGAGATCCGCTTGCTCACATAGCAGTACTTTGAGTCCTCTACCTGCAGCATCTGCAGCTATACCTGTACCATTAACTCCGCCACCGATGACGAGTAAGTCATAGTCGTTATTTATTAATTTCATCGATCACCTTGTTTGGTTAGGGTTAGTTAGTCGTGGCTTGTAATTTCAAGTCATCGGCTTGATAACTGTTTTGCGCCGTTTAACGGTTAGCTATCTTCGCTCGATAAGCATACCTGCGCTACGCAGTGCTGCCATTTTGCGTATAGATCGTTACGTTCATCGGCGCTCATTGTTGGCTCAAAGCGACGCTCGCATACCCACATTTTTGACAGCTGCTGAGTTGATGCAAAGACTCCAGTGTGTAAGCCTGCCAAATAGGCTACGCCTAAAGAGGTTGTTTCAGTGACTACTGGGCGCTCAACTGTGGCACCTAAAATATTGGATAAAAACGTCATTACCCAGTTGTTTTTAACCATACCGCCATCCACCCTAAGTACACTTGGGCGCAGGCCATCACGCTCCATCGCTTTTTGTAAGTCTTTAGTTTGATAACCAACTGACTGCAACGCCGCTGCAACAATGGTACTAATACCAGAGTCGCGTGTGAGTCCCAATATTGCGCCACGTGCATTAGCATCCCAATAAGGTGCGCCTAAACCTGTAAATGAGGGAACTAAAAATACACCATGATCCAGTGGGACATCTTTAACTAAAGATTCACTCTCACCTGCATGGCTGAGTAATTTTAAACCTTCAACAATCCATTGCATGGTGGCACCCGCCATAAAAATACTGCCTTCAATGGCATAGGTTGGTTTTCCTTTTAAGCGATAGGCAACGGTTGTAAGTAAACGATTTTTAGATGTGAGTGCTTTTTCGCCCGTATTTAGCATTAAAAAACAGCCGGTACCGTATGTACTTTTAGCCATACCTTGTTCAAAACAGGCGTGGCCAATAAGTGCGGCTTGTTGATCGCCAGCAATACCACACACACGAATTGGTGCGCCAAAAATATCAGCACTTGTTGAACCAAATTCGGCCGCTGAGTCCATTACTTCAGGCAACATAGATGTAGGAATATCAAATAAGTCGAGTAACGCCTGATCCCACTGCTGAGTATGAATATTAAATAACATGGTGCGTGACGCATTTGTTGCATCTGTGCGGTGCGCTTTACCACCAGTTAGGTGCCAAAGTAAGTACGTATCAACAGTACCAAAAGCAAGTTCGCCAGCATCAGCTTGTTCTTTTGCACCTTCAACATTATCTAAAATCCAACGAATTTTAGTCGCTGAAAAATAAGGGTCGAGTAATAGGCCTGTTTTTTCGCTAATGGTTTGGCAAAGCTCATCGCTACTAAGCTTTTTACAATAGTCGCTGGTGCGTCTGTCTTGCCAAACAATGGCGTTATAAATTGGCTTTCCTGTTTTTTTGTTCCATACCAGCGTCGTTTCGCGCTGGTTAGTAATTCCAATGGCAATAATTTCTTCAGGCTTAACGTTATTTTTAGCCATCACTTCTCGACTAGTACTGAGCACGGTTTGCAAAATGTCATTCGGATCATGTTCAACCCAGCCATTTTGAGGGTAATGCTGCGGGAATTCCTGTTGAGCTAAATCAAAAGCGTCAGCGTCTTTTGTGAATAAAATAGCACGAGAGCTTGTTGTTCCCTGATCAATCGAGAGTATATATTTGGACATAATTTAACGTTATTTATCTTAGATATTACTAGCATCTCTTTAACGTAAGGTAATGGCAATATTTTTTTAGGAACATATTCGCTTGATTTATTATAAAGGAAGAACGATAGAGTACGCAGTCGTGGTCATTATGTTGATTAATAATAAGCCTCGTGACGCGATTAAATCGCCTCTACAAACCGCTGACACTTTTAACCGCTTGAGTTAGAATGCGTGGTGCGGAAATAATCCGCGATAAATAATTACTTTGAGTGCTTTATTACATGCTTTTAATGATCGATAACTACGATTCGTTTACCTATAACTTAGTACAATATTTTCAGCGATTAGATCAAGACGTGTTAGTTAAACGTAATGATGAGCTAAGCATTGCACAAATAAAACAGTTAAACCCGCAGCATATCGTTTTATCGCCGGGGCCATGCACGCCTGACGAAGCGGGTGTCTCGTTAAGTGTGGTTGAGCAGTTAAAAGGCCAATATCCTATTTTAGGTATTTGCTTGGGGCATCAAACTATCGCACAAGCTTTGGGTGGCGACGTAGTCCGTGCAAAAAAAATAATGCACGGTAAAACATCACCTATAATTCATACCAATAAAGGTGTGTTTAAAGATTTAGTTAACCCATTAACAGTGTGCCGTTATCATTCTTTAGTAGTTAAAGCACAGTCGCTACCCAGAGAGCTTGAGGTAACCGCATGGACGCAAACGCAGCAGGGCGAGTTCGATGAAATTATGGGATTATTACACAAAGAATTAGCCATTGAAGGGGTGCAGTTTCACCCTGAAGCCATTTTAACTGAGCAAGGCTTACAATTGCTTGATAACTTTTTAACTCGGTTTTAATCTAGTACTATTAAATGTATGTTTTTTAATTAATGGATGTTATGACTGAACTCGTATCGCAACAGCGTACTGCAAAAATACTTAACCAACGAGCGCATGACTTGTTGCTTGGCCATAGTTTTGCACATCAACAAATTGGCTTTATCCATACGTTAGATATTGATTATGGCGAACCAATGAAACAGCGCACTTTACTGCAAGTAGAAGTGGCTGCTCAACATAAGCGCCAGCAAGGTAGTACAGCTCATCATAAGTATCGTGCACAAGCGAGTGAAGTGCTTCATAACGCGATCGAAACGGCTATTTTTAAACAGCTCAACGACATAGACGCCGTCATCGAAAATACATTAGGGATAGAGGATGGTATTGCTACTATTCTTGATATTCTTGCTGTTAAGTCTGCGTCGATTGGGCGGTTAGAGCCATTAATTAATGATCTAAGTTGGCTCGGACGAGAGCTAGTAACTTTGGTTAACTTGCCTTATTATCGTAAGCAGCGTAGTAAAAATACCTCAGTAAAAGTGGATAACCCTGCTTTAGCGCTTCGTTATATTGGCCTTGAAAATTTACGATTTATCATTCCTACATTTGCAGTACGCCATTGGATGCCGCACAGCACAGAACCCTTTTCATTATTAAAGCGTAGGCTCAATGAAAGCGTAATGGCCAATGCCCTAGCTGCGCAAAAAATAGCGCAAATGAATGATGTAAATGAAGTGCACGCATTTACTCTAGGTATGCTTTTAGATATTGGGCGTGTTGCATTAACGCGTTTATATTTAAAAACGTTTGAGCAAGTATGGCAGCGTAAAGTACAGCTCGCGCGTAAAGAAAACGAAAAAGATCTACACACTGCGTTATTGGAACTTAAGCCCGACCCTCTGTTTTTAACCACTTTACTTAATAATAAATCTTTAGAGGTGAGCGCTAAAGTAATTGAAAAAATGGCGCTGAGGTATTTACCCTTCAAAGGTGTAATGCAGCAGTTGGTAAGTGGCGTAGAAAAAGGTGACTCAATGCTGCCTTTAACTGAGGTTATGCTAAAAGCTCGCTGTTATTCTCAGTATTTAAGCTTAAAAGAGCATCAGCTTATTGAACCAGACGAAATAGTGGCGTGGTTTTCGCACTTTAAGTTCACTAAAACGGAGTTAAAAACCCTCCAAACAAGTAATTTTACTAATTTAGCTATTCAAATTGACTAAAAAATTGAAATTTTTGTTAATTTTTTAGCGACTAACCATTCATTCTCATTTGATTGTTATATCGTAAATTAGATGCTTAAAGCGTGTACTCTTCAGTGCTCATGCGGTTAGTTACTTAAAATTGATCGCAATTGGCTATGCAAATAGTTATTCACTATCTATGAAATAATATCTTTAGCCCTTTATTTTCAAGGGATACATGAAAGTTTTTAACGAGACAGATATCAGTAATTCTGAAATAATGTGCGTCTGAAAATTGAACCACAAAACAATTTTGCGCAATTATCAGGCTACTGATCTTGCCTATAAAGTTGGTTACAAATAGTAACCAAACACCTATTTTGATGTTTTGTGTTGCTCACAATTAAGAGGAAATAAAATGACAGTCAATCGCGAATTATTTGATCACGTAATGGTTCCTAACTACGCACCTTCAAGCGTAATCCCTGTTCGAGGCGAAGGCTCTCGCGTATGGGATCAACAAGGTCGAGAGTTTATCGACTTTGCTGGTGGTATTGCAGTTAACTGTCTTGGCCATTGCCATCCTGCATTAGTAGGCGCATTAAAAGAGCAAGGCGAAAAAATCTGGCATTTATCAAATGTAATGACCAACGAGCCGGCACTACGCCTAGCTAAAAAAATGGTTGATGCGACATTTGCTGAAAAAGTTTACTTTGCTAACTCTGGCGCAGAAGCCAATGAAGCCGCGCTTAAACTAGCACGTCGTTTTGCGCTTGATAAATTCAGCGCAGAAAAATCACAAATCATTGCATTCAACAAAGGTTTTCACGGTCGTACTTTCTTTACCGTAACGGTTGGCGGCCAAGCGGCATATTCAGATGGCTTTGGTCCAAAACCTGGTGACATTGTACATTGTGATTACAACGACCTAGCTGCTTTTGAAGCGCTTATTAGTGATAAAACATGTGCCGTAATGATGGAACCACTACAAGGTGAAGGCGGTATTATTTCGCCAACTGATGAATTTGCTCAAGGCGTTCGCGATTTATGTACTAAACATAACGCACTGCTTATTTTTGATGAAGTTCAAACGGGTGTTGGTCGTACTGGCGATTTATACGCATACCAAGGCTTAAACGTAGTACCTGATATTTTAACTACCGCTAAAGCACTTGGCGGCGGTTTCCCGATTGGCGCTATGATCACAACAACTGAAATTGCACAGCACCTTAAAGTAGGTACTCATGGTTCTACTTATGGCGGCAACCCGCTTGCGTGTGCTGTAGCAGAAGCTGCATTTGATACAGTAAATACACCAGAGGTACTTGCTGGCGTTAAAGCAAAAGCGGCTTTATTTAACGAACTACTGACTGCGGTTAACGAAAAATACAATGTATTTAGCGAAATTCGCGGCCAAGGTTTATTAATTGGTGCGGTAGTAAACGAGCAATACAAAGGTCGTGCAAAAGAGTTTTTAGTGGCAGGGACTGAGCAAGGTCTTATGTCATTAGTAGCGGGTGCAGACGTAGTACGTTTTACTCCATCGTTAGTCATTCCTGAAGCGGATATTCGTGAAGGTATGGCACGCTTTGAAAAAGCAGTAGCCAACGTTGTAAAAGGGTAATACCTTAACCAACAAATTAAGGGCAAGCATTGCTTGCCCTGCAATTCCTATTTACCGTTATTTATAAGGGAGCAAGCGGACTCATGATGATCCTTCGCCCAATCCAGCAAAATGATTATTCAGCATTACTGAAAATTGCCCACGAATCAGGGCATGGTTTTACCTCTTTGCCATTAAACGAAGCGCTATTACAAAAGAAAATAGACCATTCAGTAGAGTCATTTGCTAAACAAACATCACAACCAGGTGATGAAGGCTACCTGTTTGTTCTTGAAGATAGCGAAACCGGTGAGGTTGTAGGCACATCTGCAATTGAAGCTGCGGTAGGGCTTGATGATGCGTTTTATCATTACCATTTAAGCAAAGTAATTCACTCGTCACGTACATTAGATGTATATAAAGCGGTTGATATTTTGACTCTGTGTAACGACTACACAGGGGCTACAGAATTATGTACGTTATTTTTAAAAGAAGCGTATCGTAAAAACTGTAACGGTAAATTACTGTCTAAAGCGCGTTTTATGTTTATAAAACAGCACCAAGCACGTTTTGCGCAAACCGTTATCGCAGAAATGCGCGGTGTGTCTGACGAAGATGGCAGCAGTCCTTTTTGGCAGTGGCTAGAAGAGCACTTTTTCTCAATGGACTTTCCTACAGCCGATTACCTTACCGGTATTGGTCAAAAGGTTTTCATCGCTGAGCTCATGCCTAAATACCCAATTTACGTAAACTTGCTAAGTAAAGATGCGCAAGCTGTTATCGGGCAAGTTCACGACAACACGCGTCCAGCAATTGAGCTATTAAAAAGTGAAGGCTTTACATTTAATGGTTACGTAGACATTTTTGATGCTGGCCCAACGGTTGAAGCAAAAGTTGATAATATTGCCACCATTCGCAATGCCAACAGTTTTACTGTTGAAATTGGTGAAATGGCAACAGGCGATACAATGGTGCTATTAGCGAACGAAAAACTCGAAGGCTTTAGAGCCACAGTTACGCCTATGTCGTTTGATAGTCGAGTGAAAAGTATTGTTTTATCGCAAACAATAGCTGATGCATTGCATCTACAAGCGGGCGATATAATTAGCGCAACCACGATTTAATTTAGGAGAAAGTATAATGGCTCATCCTGCACAATTTATTAATGGTCAATGGTCACAAGGCCAAGGCACAGAATTTAATTCAGTAAACCCTGCGAATAACGACGTTATTTGGCAGGCATCTTCAGCAACTGCGGCGCAAGTAGATACCGCCGTTAATGCTGCGCGCGAAGCATTTTATGCATGGGCTGATAAAAGCTTTAGCGAACGTTTAGAAATAGTTAAAGCATTTGCAGCACAATTAAAAGAAAACAGCGAAGAGCTCGCTGTTACTATCGCACAAGAAACAGGTAAGCCACTGTGGGAAACTCGCACAGAAGCGGGTGCTATGGTTGGTAAAATTGCCATTTCTGAAAAAGCATTTTTAGAGCGCACAGGCGACGTAGAAAATGCAATGCCATTAGGGCGTGCAATGATCCGCCATAAGCCACATGGCGTTGTAGCAGTATTCGGCCCGTATAACTTTCCGGGTCACTTACCTAATGGTCACATTGTGCCTGCGCTTTTAGCGGGTAACACGGTTGTATTTAAACCATCTGAATTAACACCTAAAGTAGCCGAGCTTACGCTTAAACTTTGGGAAAAAGCAGGTTTACCAGCAGGTGTAATCAACCTTGTTCAAGGTGAAGTAGAAACGGGCAAAGCCCTTGCTGCTCACAAAGGTATTGATGGCTTATTCTTTACAGGTTCTTCGCGTACGGGTCATATTTTACATGAACAGTTTGCAGGCCAACCTGGTAAAATTTTAGCGCTAGAAATGGGTGGTAATAATCCACTTATTATTACCGATGTTGAAGATACTAAAGCGGTTGTTCACGATATTATTCAATCTGCGTTTATCTCAAGTGGTCAACGTTGTACCTGTGCACGTAAATTGTTTTTACCAACAGGTAGCAAAGGCGACGTAATTTTAGAGCGTTTAATTACAGCCACTAAAGCCATTAAAGTAGGTAACTATGACGATGCAGACCAGCCATTTATGGGCTCTATGATCTCATCTACGGCAGCTGCTGGCATGGTTAAGGCGCAAAACGAGCTAGTTGAGCTTGGCGGTCAAGTACTTGTAGAGCTTAAGCACACAGCTAACACAGGCTTTGTAACACCAGGTATTATTGAGTGTACAAATATTAGTGATTTCCCAGATGAAGAACACTTTGGTCCGTTATTAAAAGTATTCCGCTTTGACGACTTTGACCAAGCAATTGATAAAGCAAACGATACAACGTTTGGTTTGTCAGCTGGTTTATTAAGTGATAATGAAGCCGATTACGATCATTTCTTACGTCGTATTCGCGCAGGTATTGTTAACTGGAACCGCCCAATTACTGGCGCATCAAGCGCGGCACCATTTGGTGGTATTGGCGCATCAGGTAATCACAGAGCAAGCGCGTATTACGCTGCTGATTACTGTGCATACCCTGTTGCTTCAGTTGAACTTGAAAAAGTAGCAATGCCAGCAACATTAAGCCCAGGCTTAAAAATAGATTAAGTAATAATTTATTTTAATACTTTTTACTTATAAAAGCAGCCTAGGCTGCTTTTATAAGTATTGCGGTCTTGCAAAGCTAGTAATTTGAATTGCTTTCTGCTTAAATCATGGCAATTAATTATTTTATGGTGGTGTAAAAAATGGTTTTAGATAGGCAAGGGTACGATGATCTGATCATGTATCTAACTCAAAACTTAGCGTTGTTTGAGAAGCCAGGCGAAATAAAACCAGGTGCTCCAACGGTAATGGAATTAATCGAAGATGTGATTGCCGAAAACGTGATGCGTATCTGCGAGCAACACAAAGAGCTTAATACAGAGCAGCGTAGCTTAATTGTACGCGAAGTTGACGGCATAGTTTACGATTTAGAAGAAGTCCTCAGTAGTATCACCTCACAGCCTGTTACAGTCGAACAGCACGCCTTTATAGATGAATTTGCTGGTTTAGTTAAAAACTTATTCGACAGCGCAGTTTCGCAACAGTACTAATCAATTGCTTATATAGCCGCGTAACGCAATTTCATTTGCAACTGCGGCTAAGTTGCTTACAATCGAGAAAATATTTTTTTGAGATAAGCACATGCAAGCAAATGTAAAATGGGTTGAAGGCGACACGTTTATTGGTCGTTCTAATTCTAATCATAATATTGTTTTTGATGCAGGTAGCGATAGCGCAGCACCAAGCCCAATGGAAATGGTTTTAATGTCAGTCGGCTGTTGTTCATCAGTTGACGTGGTCAGTATTTTAAAAAAAGCGAAACAAGATTTCTCAGACGTGCAAGTTCAGCTTAGCGCAGAGCGTGCCGAAACAGCCCCCCGCGTATTTACTAAAATCAACCTACACTTTGTTGTTAAAGGCAATAATGTGTCTGAAAAGCACCTAGCTCGCGCCGTTTCGCTCTCTGCTGAAAAGTATTGTTCTGTTGCATTAATGCTTGATAAAACAGTAGAAATTACGCATAGCCACGAAGTTGTACAAGATCAAGGAAAATAACGCTTTTTCCATGAGGAAAATTCGTATAAAATCCGCGAACTTTTCATTCTGCAGGTGCAGATTTCACTAATTTATAGGTTGGTTTATTATGAACAAACCCTTCGATAAACTTAAACTTCATGGCTTTAACAATTTAACCAAAAGTTTAAGCTTTAGTATTTACGACATTTGCTACGCAAAGACCGAGCAACAACGTAAAGAATATATTGAATATATCGATGAGCAGTACAGTGCAGATAGACTAACCGACATTTTAGGTGAGGTTGTTGATATCATTGGCGCTAACATTTTAAATGTAGCTCGCCAAGATTATGAACCGCAAGGTGCGAGTGTTACTATTTTGGTTTCAGAAGAGCCAGTAGAAGAGCAGCAAAATTACGATGCTGACGAAGCACCAGGGCCATTACCTGATTCAGTTGTTGCGCACTTAGATAAAAGCCACATTTGTGTACACACATACCCAGAAGCTCACCCTGATGATGGTATTTGTACATTCCGTGCTGATATTGAAGTATCAACTTGTGGCATTATATCGCCACTTAAAGCGTTAAACTTCTTAATTCATAGCCTTGAATCAGACGTAGTAACCATTGATTACCGTGTACGTGGTTTTACCCGCGATATTAACGGTGTCAAACACTACATTGACCATGCAATTAACTCGATTCAAAACTTCATGACAGAAGATACCAAAGAAGCGTACCAAATGATGGACGTGAACGTGTATCAAGAAAATCTGTTCCACACCAAAATGATGTTAAAAGAAACCGATTTAAACACCTATTTGTTTGGTCTTTCAACTGATGAATTATCAGATGACGAAGAAGAAGAAATTCGCTCTAAACTGACTCGTGAAATGCAAGAAATATTCTATGGCCGTAATCTGCCAGAAACAGAATAATCGCAACGAATTGAATTGAAAATGGCGCTCAGTGAGCGCCATTTTTTTGTGCCTTAAATAAGTGTTTATTTAAGCATACTGTATAAAAGTGCAAACACAGCAAGTGAACCAACCGCTAGTATAAATAGCGTACTTAAACGATTACGGTATTTATGAAGTGCAGGCACTTTATAAACAGCAATCATTGGCATAATGAATAAAATCATCGCAATGATTGGGCCCGATAGTTGATCCATCATGTCTAAAATACTTGGGTTTTTAACAGCGCAAAACCAAATAGCTAAAAACATAATTAACACACCAATTTTATCGGCAACGCCAGCGCTTAATCGTGTTTGTTTAGTCACTAAACCCGTGAAGCTTTCGCGTGCTCCTAAAAAGTGACCTAAAAACGACGACGTAATAGCAATAAAGGCAACAAGCGGCCCAAGCGTGGCAATAAACGAGTTATCAGTAATATTAGCAAGGTACGATAAAACCGAAACGTTAGCCGCCTTAGCTGCTGCCATTTGCTCGCCTGTAAGCGACAGCACGCATGAAAACACAAACAATAGGACAAAGGTAATAAGTAGCAAGCTAGTGCGCTTTAAAATCGCCTCAGACTTACGTGTAGCTTGTTCGCCGTAATGACCGCGTTGCACATTTACAAAGCTTGAGATAGCCGCTGCGTGGCTAAACGAAAACACAATTATAGGAATCGACAACCACAACGTTTTACCAAAGCTGCCCATTTCAGGCATGCTCATATCGGGCACTTGCCAGCTTGGAATCAAATAAAGCGATAAAAACAACAATATACCCACAAGCGGGTAAACTAAAATAGCAAAAGCACGCAGCATTAAACGCTCGCCACCCATCATTAAGCTAATCATACCCGCCACTAATACGCCCGAAAGCAATACGCGAGAAGGTGACTCCATTCCCATTTGATTAACCATAAAGCTATCCACAGTATTGGTTAAGCCCACACCGTAAATAAGCAAAATTGGGAATATAGATAAAAAGTACAACAAGGAAATTAACCGACCTGCAGTCACACCAAAGTGCTCTTCAACTACATCGGTAAAATCGGCATCTTTATTTTTCGACGAAAGCACAAAACGTGCTAAGCCACGGTGGGCACAAAAGGTCATAGGGAATGCTAAGCACGCCATAATAATTAATGGCCAAAAACCGCCAATGCCAATATTAATAGGTAAAAATAAAATACCCGCACCAACGGCCGTGCCAAATAGACTTAGCGTCCATTGTGTGTCATGCAGATTCCATTTAGATTTTTTTGTATTCGCTGAACTTGTATGTGTGTTTGTTGATGCATTTGAAAGCGTTGCATCTTGAGATGTGGTCATATGTGTGTACTCATCCATTATTTAAAATAATAATTGCGCGCAAGAATATAACTTTTAACGTAGTTTTTCATGCTTAGTCACTTTTATCTCGTGAAATAGTTGTAGTAGATTAGTTACTAAGTGTAATGAAAATGAAACGATGTTTGAAAAGTGAACGGTAGGAGGGTTGTAATAGTAATAAGCTTAGGCTTTATGCTCTTGCTTATTACTATTATTGGAAACTATTAGCTTTTAATCTACTGCCGAAAGGGCTTGTTGAGCAATTCGATTAACCATTTGAAGTGTTTTTTCGAATACCCACTTAATAAACTCGGCAGATAACTCCTTTATTTTAGTTCTAGCATACCCAGCAAAGGCCAGCATACATGCAAGTAATCCATTTATAGGGCCTGTTAAATCTACAGTATGAAAATTGTTATTAGCTAAAATCATAGCTATTTTGTCGTATAAACCTAAGCCGTTTGCCGTGCCTGATTGTAGTGCGTTTAAAGCGCCAAGTTTTGCTTGACGTAATACAGTCATAAGGGCCTCACTTAAGCGGTTCATCCAATATATTGAAGGTTGTACTTGAGTGGCATGAGCAATATCTAAAGTAACGCGTTTAAATGGGTTAAATGTCACTCTTTTATTGATGCTATCCCAAGATTGCTTTTGTGAGTTTCGGGTATAGTATTTCATCAAATGATGCCAAGGAGCTATAATCTGATTGTTATCCATCTTGTATTCAGGAGCGTTGTAAGGAGCTTGCATGAATGGCCAAAAAGGGACCATTGGTACTATATCGCCACCATTTACACAGCGGAATATATTTTTTGGCTCAAGAGCATTAGTCGTACTTAAGGCGAAATTAGTTAAGCCTACCTTTGGAGCTCCAAAAGTATATAACTTAACGTTCACATCGAAGCGTCGTTTAGCCCAATCCGCCACTAGTGATGCGACTGCACCACCAAGGCTGTGACCAACACAATGCACAGTAGCATGCGGCTTGAGCGAGCTCAACAATGGGGCTAATTCTGACTTTAAAGTTTCAAATAAAGTATTAAAGCCGGCATGAACACTATGGCCACCATCACAAACACTTATGTTCGCTCTGCAGTCAGTTGATGCGTCATATAACGAGGCAGTACCTCGAATAGCCAATACCAAATCATTTTAAATGGATTCATGCGCGCTGTAGGAGAGGTTCCTTTACCGACGAGTACAAACCCTGTTTGATGACCTGTAGCATGAGCCATTGCTCCGCCTGAAATTCCTTTTATAGGACCGTTTGATAGGTCAAAAGAGAACAAGCTTTTTAATGTTGCTGATGTTTCAAGTAGATAACGTCCTCATGTTAATTCCTTTTAAAAAGTAAAGTTTATATTACCAACGGCAAATACTAGATATATTATGCTCTTCCTGAAAAGGGGAGTCAGTGTTTATAAAATGATGCACTTGTTCGCTAGAAGTTAAATCCGCATTTAAATTGATCAAATGCTTTTTGAACTCTGATGTATTTTTTAACCCCCGCTGATTACCAAACCAGAGCAAGTACACTTCGTCATTCCTTTCTATATCAATAATTACTCGCACCACGGGCTCATGAAAAATACTGCCTGGTTTGCGAGATTTTAGAGATTTGGCAGGAAATGAGAAGCAACCGTTTTCATCAGTATAAACACTATCTAGTTCTTCTTCTTTGTAGGTTAAGCTTCGTTCAATGAGTTGATTGGCTAATGGGATTCCATTATCAAAAACCTGACCTTTTACTTCGGGGCATAGTTCTACTGTATAGCGAATTAATCCGAGCATATGTCGTTCCTTGTTATTAATCCATGTTTCTATAATTATCTATAAACAGAATAGAACATCAATGTATTGTTATTATTTTAGTTGTTTTTCCAGCTGAGCAATACTTTTAATAAAGTGCTCGTCTAATGAATCCTCTGGATTTACTAGGTGATGTTTGGTTTCATCATTTGTTAAATCGGCATTTAGATTTTTAAGAAGTCTTTTAAATTCTTTAGGTGTTTTTAGTCCATGCTGAAACCCAATCCACAGATTAAAAATCTTGCCATCTTTTTCTAAGTCGATAATTATTCTAACTACAGGCTCATGAAAAATACTACCTGGTTTAAGGGATTTTAGAGACTTGGCTGGAAGTGAGAAACAGCCGTTTTCATCTGTATAAACACTGTCGAGCTCTTCATCTTCGTAGGTTAAGCTTCGTTCAATGAGTTGGTTGGCTATTGGAGCTCCATTATTAGTCAGTTGACCTTTAACTTCCGGACATAGCTCTACTGTATAGCGTATTAATCCGAACATTTATTGTTCCTTGTATAAAATCCATGTATTTATAATTATCATATAAATAATATGAAACGTTAATATACGGTATTATTCAATCTAAGAACAAAATTATCATGGATAGGACTGATTGTTCAAATTGACAAATATAAGGTATACACTAGCAAAGTAACGCATTGATAAGGATATTAAGTTGTCGCAAGTTAAAACTCTCCCCATTACAGCCACGCGCTGGCTTTCTCTTTTATTGTGTGCAATTACCGCCGCAACAATTACTGTATTTTTAAGCAAAGTCGGTTTTGTACAAAAGGCATATTCAAGTTGGAGCGCTATTTTAAATGCCAATCCGGTTTTGCATTACAGCAGCGCGTTTTTAGCGGGTATTAGCATAAAGTTGTTGCTTGATAAGTTTTATATATCGCACCCCAAACGCAGTATTGGATTTAGCTGGCGATATCCGCCAGTGACAATTGCAGTGTGGTTATCAGTAGCAGGCTTACTTGTTTATCTTTTTGTGAATACGGAATATAGAACGTATTTTCTTGACGATGATCTACTTTTTTCTAGTTTGAAGTATTTACATATCACTCTATTTTCATCTGCATTATTTGTTTTGTTTCAAGAGACCAAAGAGAAAGCCAAAAAGTTGGGTGGCAAGTCATGGTTCATCTTATTCATTATTTTAGTAACACTCTTGCTTGCATCAGGTTGTTACCATACACCATGGCCGATTATCATTACACTTATCCTATTGTACTGTTTTGCGGTTATTTTAAGATTGCTCGCTAACAGCGAAGTAAAAAAAACGTACAACGAAAGCAGCTCTATTGGAGTTAATTCAGATGATGATTTTAAGGATCTAGATGATTTCAGAGAGTGGTTCAAAGATGACTCAACTATTAAAAGTAAAGAAAAGTTAGAGTCCGACCTACAGGTGTATGCAAAGCGTATCACCGAGCGACTGCGTAACGGAGGTGATGATTATGAAGAAGACTTGGCGCAGCACATAGCGCTATGTGGACCATACGGTTGCGGAAAAAGTAGTATTGTTGCAGCAATAGCAAGCGAGCTTAAAAAGCCTAAACAGGTAAAGTTGGAGTCATCCGATAAAGAAAAGCTAACAGTAAAACAACAAAACAAGATTAATTGGATACACAGTGATATATCAACATGGGGAGCAGCCAGCGGCAGTGTTGCTCATGTGGTGCTCAGTAACATTATTGATGATATAAGCCAGTATATTGATATGTGTGCTTTCCGTGCGCTTCCTAAACACTATACCGAAGCCCTAAAATCAGGTGGTAGTGCATTTCAGTTTGTATCTACCTTGCTCGCAGGCCCTGTTGATATGGAAGAAAGCTTTAAAAAACTCAATGGAGTATTAGAGGAAACTAATCATAAATTATTGATCACCCTGCAAGACGTTGACCGTGGTACTGATGAAGAAAGTGAAAAGCGGCTAAACGATATCGCTGCGCTTTTAGATAGATTGAAAAATGAAGCTTTAAGTCATATCAACTTTATCGTCGCTATGGGAAATGAAAAAGACGTTGCTGCCGAAGTGATCTCAAAAGCGACTGATTATAGAGAAGATATTGCTGCTTTGGACTGTTTTGATTATCTGAATCAATATACTAAGCTCTGCCTGGAAAATGCGTTAAAGCCTAATAAATATAGAAAAATTGAAAGTTATAAAATAATTAGTCACCGGGGATTGGTAAAGCTAGATGAACAATGCAAAGGGCAGCGTGATAGCTTATCATCTGAATTGAAAAAACTTGAAATAATTGATAGCCATTTAAACTCGTTCCGAGTTTTAAAGAAAGTTTTACGTAGAGTGGAGCAAGCTTGGCAACCTGAAAAATTGATGGGGGAAGTTAATTTTATTTCATTGATGATGGTGGCCGCTTTTAGAGAAGTTTACCCCGTTCAGTATTCCAGATATCAAAAGTTAGCAACAAAAGAAAATCAACTATTACATAGATGGTCTGCTCCCAAAAGTCTTGAGTTAAAAATAATAGAGATTTGCAAAAGTAATGATGGTGTTCAAGATGAACAGCTAAAGCAATATGTAGGACATATGCTGAGTATTGACTGGGGTAAGAGTGACGAAGCAAATGCCACAGTTAATCCAAAATTCAACTACTTGCAATCCGTTGGCTGTACAAATAACGCTGTAAATTATTTAGATCGAATTCAACGAGAGGGTTTATCAAGAAAGGAAAAACTCTATGCTACAGAATTAAGTGATCAAATTTTAATTGCAAAGGTAATTGAGCTAAGAGAGTCGGTTGAAATTCTAGAGTTTTTAGGTAAATGGTTTGGACTGGAGCGTGAGTATCGTTTAGGTCTAGAGCGGTTCTTTTTTATACCCGATTGCTGTGATGACCTAACCAAGGGATTAGCAGGTTTTTTTGAGAGTCAGAAACATAAAAGAAAGTTACAATTCAAAAATTTTAGTGAAAATTGTGATATTGAACTTAGTATAGCCTGGCTAATTGCAGAATGTTTAACGTTAGGCAATTTACATGAAGTTTTTAGCTTCTTCTTTATCAGGATCAAGAATGACGACCAAAGAGCTTCAAACGAAGAGCGGGATATATTCTACCTACTAGTTGTTGAAATACTGGGTTTATTACCCAGCACTTCAGAACCAACCAATATAATGATATTTTTTAGGGAACTAAATAAGGTTGAAAATGAAAAAGCCTACATGTTTTTCTGCCTGTTTTTAATTTCTGCGACAAAGGAAGGGGAGAGAGATTATGATTGTGCTAATAAATGCTTTGAGTTTGACATATCTAATATTAGGGTAGCAGACCAGAAACTAAATGTCTTATTGGGCATTGATTCCAATAAATCGTTAGCAATATCGGTAGATGCAGGTATTGAATTTGATAATGCTGAGAAGTTGAATAAAGAAATAAAAGATATATTCAAATAAAGCACGCGCATGATCTCCATAGCTAAAGCCATTCCCACGAAATACAGAGTTGTAGTTACGGCGCAGCTCTTTTGTAGGTCTGGCTTTAGCCCGACAAAATAACGGGATAAATCCCGACCTACAAATAACTTAACGCTGAGCTGCTTTTGAATTAACCGCTAACAGGTCTAGGCCCTTACTCTTCTATCGCACTTACAATAAAATACGGGTTTAAGTACTCATCTTTAGTGTTATAAATAAGCGGGCTGCCATCAAGTTTGGTCACTTTTGTACAATTACGCAGACATTCATCCAAAATTTTGTTTGATGAGTCAGGTTCCAGTAACTATATAAAAAAGGGTTAACTATT
>NZ_PNDU01000121.1:0-20529 GCF_005886635.1 Pseudoalteromonas sp. S558
CTAACTGAGTGTTATTTACTTGCAAAAGGCCAGCTATTGACGCGTAAATTCGCCTTGTTTTCATTGAAAATCTCTGGCTAGAGAAAATAAATTTAAATATCACCATGATTCAATATGTTAGTAAATCTCTTAACCAGAGTTCAGGTTAAATAGTGAGGCGAGGCTTTAGCAAGTACTTCAAGCTTTTGTATTTGTTGTTTTAGTTTATGTATATCTTCATGTTCTTCGTTGCAATGGTTAATAACATAATGTGCGGTTTTTATTATATTACGCCAGCGTGGTTTTTTAGGCAGTGTTTTAATCGCCAAATAGCGCTCTAATGTACGCACCCGCAGCCGACCATCATCAATGTTTACTTTCCACATTTTACTTTCTTCAGCTAGCTCAATTCTTGTTTTTGAGCTTGTTTGTTCCCAAATACTCAGCGATAGCGTCATAACTTCTACAATTAATTGGCGAGTGTCTTGCTCTGTGTCGGTGGTTTCTTCGGAAGCGGCACTTTTCACTGTAGTTAGAGGTTTGCTTGTTTGTGCTAAATATTTATAGCTGAGCAACACTCCTGCTATAAAGGCGCTAAATATCGCTAATATATTATAAAGAGTGAAATAATTATGTTGTGGCTTATTTGGGAGAATATCGGCTTGCTTCAAGCGTAGCTGGTATAGATTGGCCGTATCAGCTCGATTTTGGCGTAACATTGTATTGTAATCTTCAAGCGTACTTAGTGCATCACGGTATTGTTTTGATTGCTGTTGTGATTGAGCGAGTGCGATGTAAAATAACTCTGTTAGTTGGCTGTTTTGATTGTGGTTTTTAGCTAACCCTTGTTTTAATAACACTTGTGCTTCAGTGTCATTACCTTCTAGTTGTTTTAGTTTTGCCTCTATTAATAGCGCCCGTTGGTCGACTTTGTCATTTTGAATAAGACTACGGGTACGTTTTTGTGTTGCTAGCCATTTATGTGCCTCATTAAGTTTATTTTGAGCTAAAGCGATTTCAGCGAGTAGTAAGTAGGCGCGTGAAGCTTGAGTATGCGCACCACTATTATTTAACTGCGTAAGCGTTGTGTTTATAAGGTTTATAGCTTTATCAAACTGTAATTTTTTAAAAAACACTTCAGCTAAGCTTATCAGCGTATGGTTTGCCTTTGTTTGATTGCCAAGTTGTGTATGTAGTAAATGTGCTTGTCGAAATGACACGATAGCATCATCTAATTGATTAATATCTCGCGATATATTACCTAAATTATTTAAAGTAACGGCTTGGCGTTTTAAGTCGTTTAATTGCTTAGCAATGTCGTAACTGTTTAAAAATAAAGTTAAAGCGGTGTCTAAATCCCCAAGCGCTTGATATACATTAGCAAGATCATTCGATGTTTGACCTTCATAACTTAAGTTTTTTAACTGCGTAGCAAGCTTTTGTGTTTTATGAAAATAAGTAAGAGATTGAATATAACCTCTTTGCCTGTATGCATTAATACCGAGTTGTCGCGTTACATGATATTGCTGTGAAATACTTAAACTTTGGCTAAGTAGTTGCTCAAGCTCTGAGTTTGCTAAGGCTAAATCACCAGCTTGTCTATACAGTACAGCTAATTCTAATTTAGCCTCAAATGATGCAGTTGAGTGTGGCTTGAGTTTACTGATTTTTTGTTTGCAGGTTAAAATATCACTCGTTATATCAACCGATTTATTTTGCTCACAAACACTTGCCGATACCGGATAAGAAAAAAGTAAAAATATAATAAAAACAATATTTAGAAACATCACTAAGTACGAGTTGCATTTTTGTTAAACTAAAAATAACACAGTATTAACTTTTCGTCATAAAGATTGTATGACTATTAAATGTTACGTATTTTTTGTGCTGGATTTCCTGCAACCACGGTATTAGCGGTTACGTCTTTGGTGACCACCGAGCCGGCACCAATCACGCTATTATCGCCAATGGTAATACCTGCTAAAACAATAGCTCCCGCGCCAATCCATACGTTATTACCTATAGTTATTGGTGCTGCAAAGTTTTCTTTATTTAAACGCTGAGCAGGGCTTAATGCGTGGGACACAGTTAAAATTTGAACATTAGGGCCAATTAAGCAGTCACTGCCAATCGTTATTGCACCTTCATTAATTGGTGCATCTAATACAGTGCAATTAATGTTTATAAAAGTACGATCACCAATAGTAATTTGATTGCCGTAATCGCAGTGAAAACCAGCTTCAATTATAACGCCTTCACCACATTCTAAAAATAACTCTCTAATACGTTTTAAGTTGCCTTTGCTCGGACTTTTATTAAATAGGCGGCAGGTGTCGCCAGTTTGTTTGCGCAGCGCTAAATATTCTTTGTTTAAACTAGTAAATACTTGCATGTGGTTTCTTTTAAAATAAAGCTTATGGCATTCTACCTTTATTATTATTTGATTAAAGCTGCTTTAATTTCATTCATTCACTTGTCATTTAACTTATTTCGTTTAAAATCCAATAACTTTCGAAACGAAACTTAATTTATGACTAAACGAAACACACAACAACGTCGTCACAATATCTTGGTTCAGGTTAATGAGCTAGGTGAAGTCGTGGTTGAAAAGTTAGCACAGCAGTTTCAAACCTCCGAAGTAACCATTCGAAAAGATTTAACCGCGCTTGAAAAAAGTGGCTTATTGCTGCGCCGTTATGGCGGTGCTATTGCTCTGCCTAAAGAGATTGTTAGCGATGAAATAGACTCAAAGCGCAAAGTGGCTATAGCAAAAGCTGCAGCAACACTTATAAAAGATCATAACCGAATTATTATAGATAGCGGACGTACTACAGCCGCAATGATCCCTGAGCTTGCAAATAAGCGTGGGCTCGTTGTTATGACAAATGCTATTAAAGTGGCTAGTCGTTTGTTAGCACTCGAAAACGAACCAACACTTTTGATGACCGGTGGAACATGGGACCCGCATTCTGAGTCGTTTCAGGGGCAAGTTGCCGAAAATGTATTATGCTCTTACGACTTCGATCAGCTATTTATTGGTGCTGATGGCATAGATGTAAAACGTGGCACAACCACTTTTAATGAGCTGGTGGGTTTGAGCCAAGTTATGGCAAAAGCGGCACGTGAAGTAATCGTAATGGTTGAATCTGACAAGATTGGCCGAAAAATACCAAATTTAGAATTACCGTGGAAAATAGTAACCACATTAATAACCGACAACGGCTTAGCTGACGATAAACGCAAAGCAATTGAGGCGTGTGGTGTAAAACTAATTTGCGCAGAAATCATACAATAGCTACTCAGTAGCAAGTAATTAAAAATTAATGGAGACACTATGTGTGGAATAGTTGGGGCAGTTGCAGAACGTCCAGTAAATAAAATTTTAGTTGAAGGCCTTAAACGCCTTGAATACCGTGGTTACGATTCAGCAGGCGTAGCCTTGCTTGATGGCAACACACTTAATACGGTAAAAGCAGTGGGTAAAGTAGTTAACGTAGAAGCAGCTCTAGAAAAAGCAGGTGTTAGCGGTCATACAGGTATTGCACACACTCGCTGGGCAACACATGGTAGCGTAACTGAAGCTAATGCTCACCCACATGTTTCAAATAGCCAGCTTGCACTTGTCCACAATGGTATTATTGAAAACCATGCAAGCTTACGTGCTGCGCTTAAAGGTGACGGCTATGAATTTTTATCAGACACTGATACCGAAGTTATGGTGCATTTAATTCATCAATTACGCCAACAACACACTACATTGTTAGCCTCTGTTCAAGCTGCGGTAAAACAGTTTGAAGGCGCTTTTGGTACCGTTGTATTTGATAAAGACAACGACAACGAAATTATTGTAGCGCGCTCAGGTAGCCCACTTGTTATTGGTTTAGGCCTTGGTGAAAACTTTATTGCCTCTGACCAACTTGCATTATTACCTGTTACTCGCAGCTTCATCTTTTTAGAAGAAGGCGACGTAGCGCGTATTACCCGCGACACAGTCGAAATTTTTGATGCAAACGGTAACGCCGTTGAGCGTGAAGTGATTGAATCAAACATTACGCAAGATGCATCAGGCAAAGGCGATTACCGCCACTACATGCTAAAAGAAATTTACGAGCAGCCACTTGCTGTACGTAACACGCTTGAAGGGCGTTTAAACGACGATCGCGTAGCGATTGATGCCTTTGGCGAAAGCGCTCAGCAAATATTTAAAGACGTAAAACATGTGCAAATTATTGCCTGTGGTACGTCTTATCATTCAGGTATGGTTGCACGTTACTGGCTTGAGCAGTTTGCGGGTGTTAGCTGTAATGTAGAAATAGCTTCTGAATTTAGATACCGCCAGTCGTTTGTACATGAAAATAGCTTACTAGTTACTATTTCTCAATCGGGTGAAACAGCCGATACGCTAGCTGCATTACGCTTAGCTAAAGAGCAAGGTTACATGGCCTCAATGACCATTTGTAACGTACCTGGTTCATCGCTTGTACGCGAATCAGACCTTGCCTTTATGACCAAAGCGGGCGCTGAAATTGGTGTAGCATCTACTAAAGCATTTACTACGCAATTAGTTGGTTTGTTAATGCTTACTGCGTCTATAGCGCAAGAGAAAGGCCTTGATCAAAGCGCAATTGTAAATGCAATTAAAGTACTTCCCGCTAAGTTAGAAGAAACATTATTACTTGCTGATGGCATTGCAGACCTAGCAGAAGAGTTTGCCGACAAGCACCATTCATTATTTTTAGGTCGTGGCTCGCAATACCCAATTGCAATGGAAGGTGCGCTTAAGCTAAAAGAAATTTCGTACATTCATGCGGAAGCTTACGCCGCTGGCGAGCTAAAACATGGGCCACTTGCACTTATTGATGCCGACATGCCTATTATTGTTGTAGCACCAAACAATGAGCTATTAGAAAAGCTTAAATCAAACGTAGAAGAAGTACGCGCACGTGGCGGCATTATTTACGTATTCGCAGATAAAGACTCAGCCTTTGCATCAGATGACACAATGCGTGTAATCAACGTAAACCACACTGACGACATTATTGCGCCAATTGTTTATACCTTGCCATTACAGTTACTGTCGTACTACGTAGCAGTAATTAAAGGCACTGACGTAGACCAACCTCGTAACTTAGCTAAATCGGTTACTGTTGAATAACAAAGAGTTAGTATTATAAAGTACTATAGAAGCCGGCATTATTGTCGGCTTCTGGGTTTTCAGTATGCCTTGCGATAGCAGAAAGAGCGGTTAATATTATTTGAGCTAAAAACTTATTGATATTTGGAGTAAATATGACCAAGGAAGTTATCAATGTTGATGGAATTGAGCGTGAGCTCAGTGATAAGGAGAAAGGACTTCTAAAAATTAACGGGATAAATAAGGCTGATGTTTTCTTTTATAAAAATACTCTGGGATCAGTCGAAATCACAACCACTATTGATGAACTTTTAATATGTGAAAGTGAAATTGGTGGTGTAGGGATAGAGGGTGCAAATATTAAGTGCCTTCGTATTGAACAAAATTCGAAGATTCAGAGGTTGATTCTGAAGAATTCGATAATAGAAAACCTTGAGATCGCGGATTCTTCAGTTGAGTTAATTGAAATTCACAATAATAACTCTTGCCCAATAAATATCTTTAAAATCAGTAACAGTAAGTGTGGAAACTTTAAATCTATATGTACATCAATTAGTCTTATTCAGCTAATAAATAGCCACTTTTCAAAATTTTGGCACAAAAGTAGCTCTAGAAGCTGCGACTTGGAAATAGAACAGGGCTTAATTGTTGATTCAGATTTCAAATTTGAGAGCATACTTAATAGTAATATCTCATTAAAAGATAGTATTGACGGCCGACTCGATATTAGTTTTGACTCTGCGACCAACTTGGAGTTAAGCAACCTTTTCTTAACCAATGAAATATCACTAACAGCTAAACAAGGAGTGAGGCAGTTTTCTGTCAGTGGTTTTAGCTGTGGAAGTGGGAAACTTTCTTTTCATGATTTTCGCTCTTTGGCAGGGAAGAGTCAAACATCTGTGCTGTTCCAATCTATTTCTTTTGGGGATTCAGATTTCAAAGATTGTGACTTTTGCTCATTTGAAGACTTTGAAATTGATAAAGTCCAATTTCAAAGTGCTAGCTCGACAGGCACTAGATGGCCCTTGGACCCAGTCTGTAGATCTGGAAATAGTTTATTGCAAAGCTACTGTTTCAAAGTTTACAAAATGCTGGTAGATGATGGTGATCTAGAGCAAGGTCTTCAATTTAGGAGGCGATATCTCAATACTAAGATTTCTTTACTTAAAAGTGAAGAGAGTGAATCTAAACTAGTTACTTGGGCTGATAGAATATCTTTACAACTCGGAGAATTTACATCCGAACATGGTACAAATTGGTTAAGGTCATTGGTAATTCTTTTATGTTTCAATCTTGTGCTAACACCGATACTTATAAACTTTTTAAACTCTGATAAATTTATTGAGAGCGCTGTATTTTATTGCTCGCACATTAAAGAGAGTTTAAATTATTACTGGTTCAACGTAGTACCTATTGATGGGAAGGTCTTCTCGATGCGTGATGCGTTTTTATCGATGAACCCCACGCATAGACTAAGCTCACTTAGTTTTGAAGGAGATACATGGTTTGTTCTCTACAATACGATAAGCCGAGCAATTAACGGATACTTATATTTTCAGATAATTAAGTCATTTAGAAAGTATATAATGTGATCCGATAGTGTGTATTACCTCTCTTTTTTTATTCAACGAACATTATTACGTTGCTTACTAAGGTTTTATCAATAATTAGGTCGGTTGCAATTTAAAGTTTATGTCAATTTTGTTTAACTTATTTATATCTGTATATAGACAACAGCTTATGTTTTTCGTTTGATGATTTTTGTCGTGTTTTTTCTTTTTTCAGTGCCGTATTATTTTTAAACAGTGGTGGGTTTAAGTTATACTAAAACAAATCATTACGTAGGAGAATTAGCCATGACTGCAACTGACCGTATTTATCAAAAAATAAAGCGTTCTCGCCGCTATGTGTTTGAACGTAAAGATTTCGACAATTATGCAAGCTACGATCAGGTTGGTCGTGTGTTAAAGCAATTAGTCGATAAAGGCATACTGATGAAAATTGGCTATGGTTTATATACTAAAGCAACAATTAATAGTCTCACTAATAAGCCGATGCCAACAAACCCTGGCGGCACTGACGCAATAATGCGTGAAATTTTAAAGCTGCGCGGTGTAGACTTTGAGATGGATGCGATGTCATTGAGGAGTATTAACGGTGAATCTACCCAAATACCTGCGTCTATTAAATACAACTGGGACTCTAAGCAATTCAACCGAAACCTTAAAGTTGGCAATAGAGTATTGAGTTATCGCAGATGAGTATACCCAAACTGAAAAAACAGTTTCTTGAGGTCTCTGATGAATTGGATTTAAGTAATCCATCGATTCCAGAAAAAGATTACTGGGTAGTGTCTCTTCTTGCTATGTTGGAGTATGTAAAAAGTGAAAGCCATCAACTGATTTTTTCTGGCGGAACTGCATTGGCTAAATCCAATATTAAAATCCTGCGAATGTCTGAAGACGTCGACATAAAATTGATTCCTACTTATGAGTTTATCGAAAAGGGCAAGGGAGCAAAGAAACAAGCTCGCAAAGCGCTAATTGAACATATCATAATGAAGTTGGCTGACCATCCTTATCTTAATTACGCTGATAAAACGGTGAATGATGAATATCGCTATGTCGAAATAGAAATAAAATACCCACAGCAATATTACCAAGCACCGTGTCTACGCCCGTATATAAAATTAGAGTTTATTGAGACTATTGAACTGCATGGCACTGAGCTTCGCGCTATTTCATCGCTGGTAGCGCAGAGCTATAAACAACCTGCCGAAGTTAAGGCTATGTTGTGTGTATCGATTGATTCTACGCTGGTTGAAAAAGTACTTTCTATGTTGCGCCGTACTATGTCTGTTAAGCGTAATCCACATCGTAAGGATGATGACACACTGGTCCGTCACATCTATGATGTTCATTGTATTTTTATTGGTCATAAGGTTGATATGGACGT
This sequence comes from Pseudoalteromonas sp. S558, assembly GCF_005886635.1. Lineage (NCBI taxonomy): Bacteria > Pseudomonadati > Pseudomonadota > Gammaproteobacteria > Alteromonadales > Pseudoalteromonadaceae > Pseudoalteromonas > Pseudoalteromonas sp. S558. The sequence goes on from NZ_PNDU01000121.1 coordinate 8,069, forward strand.
GTTACGCCCGATGTTTGATTCTGTTTTGGAGGAAGATAGACTTCGATTTGGCAATCAACATCAGGAGTTTGTTGACGATCCCCGTAATGAGCTAAAGCTGGGGTTGGAGGAGCTTCAAAATAATGAGAAGTTTCGTGAGCGTTTTAATGCGTTTGTTGCGCCAATGGTATACAGCCAAAATCCTCATGACTTTGATACTTGCATTGCCTCATTTAAAGTAATTTCAGAGCAGCTTATTGGATAACATTTAATTCATTCATTTAAGTACTTTGAATAAAAGGATTATTCTAAACACATTAATTAAGTGCGGGATAAACTCGCGTCTACAAACACACGAATCTGCTCGCAACTTATAGCTCGAATCGCGCAGCTGTTACCTAAAAGACATTTAAATCACTAACCCCTACTTAATAAGCGCTAAATACGCTAAAATTGAGGCTACTTTTTTAGCAATAAGCCCGTAATAAATATGACCTCAGCCACAAGCCCTCGCACTTTTTCCGAACTTGGCCTTATTCCAGAGCTATTAGCTCGTTTAACCGATTTGGAATATACCCAGCCTACACCTATTCAAGCTAAGGCTATACCTAGTGTGCTTGCGGGCAGTGATCTAATTGCTGGGGCAAATACGGGCTCGGGTAAAACAGCAACGTTTGCGTTGCCTATGTTGCAAAAGGCTTTCCTAGAGCAAGGCGGTAAAAATGCTGCGAGCAAAGGTAACTTTGTAACAGGGCTTATTTTAGTGCCGACTCGTGAGCTTGCTACGCAAGTGGCCGATAGTGTTAAGTCGTATTCTGCAAACTTTAATGGTGCGATTAAAACGGTGGCGGTGTTTGGTGGTGTGTCGGTTAATACCCAAATGCAGGCGCTACGCGGCGGCGCCGATATTATTGTGGCAACACCAGGTCGTTTACTTGATTTAATCTCAAGCAATGCGATTAAGCTCGATAATGTAACTACGCTTGTGCTTGATGAAGCCGACCGTATGCTAAGCCTTGGCTTTACCGAAGAGCTGGCTAATTTGTTGGCTCTTATGCCTGCTAAAAAACAAACTATGTTGTTTTCAGCTACTTTCCCTGAGCAAGTAACCCAATTAACGCAAGAGCTATTAAACGACCCAGTTGAAATACAAGTACAAAACAAAGAAGAGAGCACACTTGTACAACGCGTGTTTACGGTAAATAAAGGCGAAAAAACCACTGTTTTAGCGCATTTAATTAAAACCCATAAATGGCGCCAAGCGCTGATTTTTGTAAACGCCAAAAAAGATTGTGAGCACTTAGCCAGCAAACTTGAAAAACGCGGTGTTAATGCGCAAGTATTCCACGGCGATAAAGGCCAAAGTGAGCGAACTCGCGTAATAGAAAAATTTAAAGCGGGTGAGATTGAAGTGCTTATTGCAACCGATATTGCCGCCCGTGGTTTGGATATTGAAAAGCTACCAGTGGTGATTAACTTTAACTTACCGCGCAGCCCTGCTGATTACATGCACCGTATTGGCCGAAGTGGCCGTGCCGGTGAAGTAGGTTTAGCGTTATCACTAATTGATTACGAAGACTTGCATCACTTTAGAATCATCGAGAAGAAAAACAAGCTACGTTTAGAGCGCGAAGAGGTTACAGGCTTTGCCGTAAACCAAGCCAACCTTGATGCTGCCGAGGCGCTTAAAAATGAAAAGCCAATGGCAAAGCCTGAAGGCACAGGTAAGAAAAAGAACAAAAATAAAACCGATGATATAGATGATGTATGGAGCGGCTGGCGTCGTAAATAGTTTAGTCGTTTAAAACATGATAAAGACCCGTAACTAGTTACCTAATTACGGGTTTTTTATTTTGTGGCTTTAGCCCAAAACTCTAACTGGTCAATACACTATAAACCTAGTGTTCGTGAGCGTGCTCTTCTTCTTGTGCTATACCTAACCAAGTGATAGCAGCAGGTGGGAAGGTTAGTTCTAGTTCACCTTCCACTTCTAGGTCTTCTAAGTGCACTTGTACAACGTGCTGAGCAATAGGGTCGGCTACATAAGCGAAATGACCGTTTTGTGCTACTGTCATACTAAACTTCATACCCTCAGGCATGGTTGTTACGTCTTGTTCAGTGATATCAACTTGACCTGCTAGTTCCCAGTGCGTGTGACCGTCGTGCGCATGTGCTTCAAGTACGTTTAAAAAGCCTAAACTGTCTAGTATTAAAAAGTGCTCGCCATTGGCTGAAAACGAATATGATACCGCACTTGCGCCATCGGCTAGTTGCCATTCTAGCGCTTCCATTTCAGCGTCGCTTGGGTTGATACTTAACAGTACAGCAGCGCCGCCGCCATGACCCGAAGCTATACCAATAAAGGTATCGCTTTTTTCGTGGCCGTATAATCGACCAATTCGTAGATCGCCTACCGCAGCAATATTAGCTACTTTTTCTGCTTCGTAGTCATCACCTTGCTGGTGGGCAAGTAATACACCGTCACTACAACCAAATGCGATGGTGTCGTGGTTTTGTGCTGCACCGTGTAAATCAGGGCAAGTAAGTTCAAGTGTTTGCTCTAGTTCGTATTCGCCATCGTGAAGGTGGTAAACACCGACTTGATCAGGCAGAATCTTAGCGTTTGATGTACTCTGTGCATCATCGCGACGAATTGTTGATAATACGTGCTCGCCGCGTGGCTGCGCTACACCGTGCATATTTATATTGTAGCTAATGCTTGGTAATGCCGCTGTTGCGTTTGTAATATCGTTGTCGGTTAGCACCGCTACTGAGGCGGTTGTGCCTGAGTCTGTATCACCATCATAAAATATAGCTAATTTACCATCGTGATTAACGAGGTGGGTAGGGCGGCTGCCGCTGGTTAGTTCATAACTGCTAAGTACAGGGCTTTGTTCATAGTCATGTAGGTGCGCACCGTGATCTTCACGCCATAAGCCACCATCAATAAAGCCAAGGTAATCTTGGCTGCGACTTGCAATAAGTGCATAACGAAAATCAGGAGACACTGACAGCGTATTTGAATCATGTGTTAGGGTGAATGTTTCAAGCAGTTTATTGTCGTCTAAGTCAAAAAAGCTGGCTGCGTTGCTATCAGCGGCAAGTACAGCGAGTCTTCCTAATGAGTCGATTGTATAGCCGTCGCCGTGGTCGCCACCATCACCGTGATCATGGCCGTCATCAGGCACTGCAATGGGATCTTTTTCAACAATGTTGGTTTCTGCATCGCCGCAGGCTGTAATTAATGTACTGCTAATTGCAAGTGCAATAAGTTTTAGTTTGAATAGTTTGGTCATGTTGTTTTCCTTTAATTTATAATTTTTATGGCTTAGAAATAGCCACGAATGCCTAATGCAAAGCTGCGGCCTGGGCGTGGCGCAATATTCTTTAAGAATGAGCTATGCACACGGGCTTCTGTGTTCGTTAAATTTGTGCCTCGCAGGTACAAAGAAAGGTCTTGATTGAGTACCGATAAATCATAAGAAATACTGGCATTGACCAAGGTGTAACCATCGGTAGCGGTTTCTTCAGGAGCGGTACGGTCTTGCTCTTGGTAGCGAGTGGCATGAATGTGAGCACTGAGTTTTTCGGTTTGGTAGCTAAACTCTGTACCGAAGCGCAGTGGTGGCGTACGCGGTAGATTGCCACCTGAGTCAAGGCGAGCGCGCACGTAATCTGAAAATAGCTCAAGCTTGAACTCGTCGGTTAACTGCCATGCAACTTGCGCTTCAAAACCGTGTAAAGTTACATCGTCCGTCTTAAATAAATAAACAGGTAATTCAGATGAATGATCATGCTCGTCACCGTGATCATGGTCATCCTCGTGGTCGTGGCCACTTTCAGCGTATAAGCCTGTTTCAACTTGATAATAATAGTTGTCTACTTGGTTATAGAAGGCATTAAAAATGAAGCCTATATCGCCTTGGGTTTTACGAAAGGTTAGGTCAATATTATTGGCGGTTTCTAAATTAATGGTGTGATCAGATAAGCCTAAATGGCCGTCTTCATGAATATCAAACAATGCGCCGACTTCATAGGTTGCAGTACCAATATGAGGGCCGAACGACAATAACTCAGAGGCTGATGGCGCACGCTCTGAACGCGACAATGACAAGCCTAAATTATAGCTAGGAGCAAAGTCCCAGACTACGCCAGCAGATAAACTAACAGGAGTAAATTCATGCTTTGCGTCAAATACGCGAGTTGCGTTGCTGTGTTCATCATGGCCGTGATCATGGTCGTCATGTCCACCTACGTCATCGTGCGCGTGGGCATCAATGCTTGGTAGTAACACGTTATTTGCATCGATAGTTACGCGTTCGGCGCGGCCACCTAATTGCATTAAAAAATCACCAAAGTGTCTTTCTTCCATTAGTGCAATGGCATAGCTTTGTGTTTGTGAAGGAGGCGTAAACGCTTCTGAGCCTTGTGCTTCAACATCACTTTGTTTGTAATGAAAGCTAATGCCGCCATTCCACTCATTAAATTGACTATGCAAAATGTCTACGCGTAATTCGTTGGTTTCATTTTTAAATGTGGTACCAACTGAGCCATGTTCAATTTCTGCGTGCTCGTAATCTGTAAAGCCTGCACGTAGGTTGATCTTATTAAGCCATTTACTATCTAGGTTGTACTCACCTAATAATTGCACTTTTGTTTGCTCTAAATCGGCAAATACGCTTTCTTCTTCATCACTGTGTTCGTCTTCACCACCGTGAGAGTGACCCGGAATGCCGTATTGACGATTAAATTGCTCGATGGCTAAACCAATAAAGCCTTGATCGAATAAATAGCTGGCGCCAACAGTAAAGCCGTCAGACTCTTCGTTGCTGTTTTTTACAACATAATCACTATGGTGCTTTGCATGGTCATGATCGTCATGTGCTAATTCAGCAGCGACGGGTATTTCATAGTCATTCGCTTCTCGCCAAAATGCATCAGCATAAAAAGCAAACGAATCAGTGCCTGTGGTCGCATTAAAAGAGGCAACGGTTTGGTCATCAACCGAGTTGTGCTCTACATTCCATTCACCACGAGTTGTACTGTCGGTTGGTACGCGATTATCTACCACATTGACTACCCCGCCAATTGCACCACTGCCGTAAAATAACGTTGCAGGGCCGCGTAATACCTCTATTTGTTGTGCGGTAGAAGCCTCCGATGCTACCGAGTGATCGGGACCAACGCGCGAAACATCACTTACATCAAGGCCATTTTGAGCGATCAGTACGCGAGGTCCACTTAAGCCACGAATAATTGGAGTACTGGCGACTTTGGCGTGAAAATTAGTATTAACCCCAGGCAGTCTTTCCAAGCTATCACCTAGTGTTGCGGCTTGTTCGCGTCTTAATTTTTCACCAGATAAAACACTCACCGGAGAGGCTGATTCCATTGCTGACATATGAATTGGGGTTGCTTCAATGTCAATAACTTCAATTGGTGAGCGCTCTAAATTAAAAGCAACCGATTGGCTATCACTGGTATTGAGCGTGATATCGCGATGAAGATGAGCATAACCTGGGGCAACAACGTGAAGTTCTTTTAAACCGCCTTTTAAACCCGTTATTACAAACTTGCCGTTTACATCCGCTATAACTTTTATGTCTGATCCTTCAACTTCTATGGTTGCGTTACTAACAGCTTTACCTTGTTTGTTTAGCACAACGCCTTCAATGGATTTTGCAAGCACACTTGCGGGTAATAAAGCCGCTATCAAAACAGCTAATTGAGATTTTCGTTTCATTCTTACTTCTTGTGATATGTTATAATGTATCAATTGTGCTTTAAATGTTATAATGTAGCAAGTGTAATTAACGGTTGTGGTTTAAAGGCTTATTTAAAAGTGAAATTTTTTGCAGGTATTTATTAATGGAGGAAAAAATGAAATCTAGTCAAAGTGTAATGGATCGCCTAGCGATAGGGCTTTCGTTAATATGCACCGTGCATTGTTTTGCAACACCCGTTATTTTGGTGCTTTTACCAAGTTTGGCAGCACTGCAGTTAGATAATGAGCAATTTCATATATGGATATTAATGGCGGTGTTGCCCACAAGTTTACTTGCGTTAAGTCTAGGCTGTAAAAAACATAAACAGTTTAGTTATATGGTTTTTGGGATTGTGGGTTTATGTTTAATGTTACTTGCTATTTTTATAGAGCATGAAGGTGCAGAAAAGGCGCTAACTCTAACTGGCTCAACGTTTATAGCCATAGCGCATTGGTTTAACTACCGCCAGTGTCTTAAAAAAGAAGATGGGGATTGCCCGTGCTCTGGTGATACATCGGAGCAGGTTACATAAAAAAGACACCTTCGCGTCTTTTTTATGCATTTTATACCTTGCCTTAGGTGTGTTATTAGGTTTTTATATACGGCTCAAAACCGAACGTCTAATAACTTTTTTGTTGGGCGTAAAATGCCGCATATGGATCATGTGTATTTAGTTAACTGGCTAAATGTTGCGTATTCATACTCAAACAAGCTACGTAGGATACGTAATGTCAGAAAAGCCACCTTTCCCGTCAGTACCTCAATCGATAAGTAAGCGCCGCCGTAATATATCAATACTGCTATTAATAGGCGCTAGCTCATTACTTATACGTACGCTAATGTCTTATAACTTTGATAGAACCGCATTATTATATGTTGGCATACCATTTTTTGTCTCAATCGCTTTACTGTACATAATTAAAAAGCCTGAACAACCCACCTTAAACCGATATTACGGAAATTTAGTTTTGTGGTCGCTTATTGTGATGCTTGGCACGTCTGTTGTTTTATTTGAGGGCTTTGTTTGTGTAATTATGTTTATGCCAATCTACTTTGGCATATTATTGCTTATGTATTTATTTCAGCTACTAACCTGTTATTTACGAAGTAAAAAAAAGGGCACACATTATGCCCATATATTACCGGTTGTTATTTTTTTAAGTGCATTTGAAGGAGTCGTGCCAAGTGCCAGTTTTGAACGAGAGTATTCGATAACTAAAGAGTTGGTTATAAATGCGACCCCTGAAGAAATCCAACAAAAACTTATCAAACCTATGCAGTTAGATATTGAGCGTAATTGGCTGTTAAGTTTATTCCCTATGCCAAGCAATATAGAAGCAGGTACTTTATCCGCTGGTGATGTGCATCATATTGATTTTACTTATCATCGTTGGTTTGTAACAAACACACACAAAGGGCATATGAAACTAGAGTTAACCCAAGTCGAAAACGATTATATTCGCACTACATTTTTAGAAGACACGAGCTACATAGGTAACTATTTAAAACTAAAAGGAACCGAAATCCGCTTTATTAAAACTAAAAATGGAAATACTAAAGTAGCGCTGACTATTTATTATCATCGATTTTTAGATCCCGCTTGGTATTTTGGTCCAATTCAAGAATACGCTATTGGGCAAACGGCAGATATGCTTTTGAATGAGCTATTTGTTCCAGAAACAGCTTAGGATGGCTATGTACACAAATGAGAGGGTCTTAACAAATAAACAAAGCTGCGCCAAAGCTGGGCATGTTGTTTTATCCCCAGTAAAAGTGTTGTGGGTAGGTGGGATGATATTAATTGCCATTATAGGTGGCTGGTATACGTTTTCACTTACAGTTTTATTTGTTTTTATTATAACGACTAGTGTTATTTTATGCTTTGGGCACTCTCTTGGGATGCATCGTAGACTGATACATAAAAGCTACCAATGCCCCGCGTGGCTTGAATACCTTTTTGTTCATTTAGGTGTAATAGTTGGTTTAGCTGGGCCTGTAGGCATGATTAAAACCCATGATATGCGCGATTGGGCACAGCGACAGCAGTATTGCCACGACTACTTTGGGCATCAGCAGCCTATGTGGAAAGATTTTTTCTGGCAAATTTTTTGCGATATTAAGCTTACTTACCCACCGACTTTTAATATTGAAACATGTGTTACACAAAACAATGCTTATAGATGTATGGAGAAGACATGGATGCTGCAACAGCTACCTTTGGCACTGTTGCTATTTTGGTTGGGAGGCATGCCTTGGGTTGTATGGGGAATATGCGTGAGAGTCAGTATTTCTATTATAGGTCACTGGTTGATTGGGTATTTTGCACATAACCATGGACAAAGAAATTGGCATGTAAATCATGCGCATATACAAGGTTATAACGTCCCCTTTGCAGCGCTGCTAACAATGGGAGAAAGTTATCATAATAACCACCATGCATTTCCTGGTTCGGCTAACTTTGCTTTAGAAAAAGGCCAGCTAGATATTGGCTGGCTAGTACTTAAAAAAATGGAGACACTAGGCTTGGTTTGGGATTTAGTATTGCCAAAGCACCTCCCCAAGCGCGATGAATTACAAAGGATAAATCTTTAGTATGAAAATGAATTTACTACCAAAGTGGTTGTTATTTTTTTGCGCAGTTATTTGCTTTAAATTAAGTGCCAATACGCCATACGAAATCCCCAGAAGTAATGTTTTAGAGCTTACTGAGCCTTCAACTAAGCGTGTTTATTCTATTTATATTCAGCTTCCAACATCATATACAAAAAAGCCTGATAAAACGTATCCGGTTATTTATGTAACCGATGCGCCGTATACGTTTCCTATAGTGGCAGGAGCAACACGGTTCCCTATGAACAGCGGCAAAATGCAGCAGGCTATTATTGTGGCTATTGGTTATGAAAAAGGCTCTGTTGGCTCCAATAGCCGAATTAGAGATTACACGCCTACCTTTGCAAAAGATTGGAAAAAGCAAACGGGTAATGCCAAAGGGCATGCTGAGTTTTTACAAAGTACAGTGTTTCCCTTTATCGAAAAAAACTATCGGGCCAGTAACTTACAAAGAACCTACATAGGTAACTCGCTAGGCGGCTTATTTGGTGCAACTATTTTACTTTTAACGCCTGATTTATTTAGTAATTATATTATTGGCAGCCCATCGGTTTGGTTTGATAATAATGCACTATTAGCGTTAAAAGCGCATAAGCCAAAATTGCCTATAAAGGTGTATATATCTGTTGGTGCAAAGGAAACACCAGCCTTTGGTGAGGGGCAAAATATGGTTGAAGGCGCAGCGCAGCTGGTGCAAAAAATTAATGCGCTTAAAAGTGACAATATAGAATTAAAAAGTGTTGATATTGAAGGGGCTAGTCATGCAACCGCATTTCCAACAACAGCAATCCAAGGCTTAGATTGGGTGCTAGGTAAAGCGAAAAATAATACAATTAAATGATTCTTAACAAGCACAAAAAAAGCGACTACCCAATATGGTGTCGCGTTTTTAGTGAATAGTATTAGCTTACTTATAAAAGGCTTCAACAGTGCCTTTTCTGGTAAGTAAAAGCGGCTGTCCGCGACGATCAAGGCCTTTTGGAGATGCAAATTTTATCCAACCTTCGCTGATGCAGTATTCTTCAACATCAAAACGTTCTTTGCCGTTGAACGTGATACCAATATCGTGTTCAAAAACGTCTTCCACATGATGTGGGCTGCGTGGATTAATAGAAAGGCGATCTGGTAAAGCAGGTTTTGCGGTAGTGTCGTTCATGGTCATATTCTATATTGAATGAAGTATGCGCTATTGTAGGCAATACAGTTGTTATGCTCAAGTGCGACATAAATAAATATTAGCTAACCTGAATTCTGGATAATAAATCCATCTCAAGCAGCTATTTTCAGCACTAACTGTGTTGAATTTACTTATAATAGGCCTGCTATCAACGCGCAATATTAATTAGACTCAACAACCAGTAGTTTAAACAAGTAGCCTACAGAATAAAATTTACGATTAATGAAACGTTAAATTAGACAACAAAAAACTCATTTTACGCTCGCGTAAATCAATACTTTTTAACGTAACACTTACACGATCTCCAAGGGCAAAGCATTTTGTATCGTTGCGCCATTGTTGCTTTTCGGCGTTAAATACACATCCACCCTCATTAAAACTGCTCGCAGGTACTAATCCTTCAACGCTGTTTGTGTCTAGCTCAACAAATAAGCCCGTGCTTGATACACCACTAATGGTTGCAGTAAATGTATCGCCAATATACTGATTCATGTAGCTGCACTTTAGGGCGCTTTCTACTTCTCTGCTGATTTCATTGGCTTTGCGTGATTGGGTTGAACAATGCATGCTTAATGTTTCTATACTTTGCAGATCATAAGGGTATGCTTTTTTACAAAGCGTACTTTTAGCCGATGTTTTATTAGCAAACACATTTAGATAGCTCATTACTCGCTGTAAACTATTTTGTTGCTTAGCTTTAATTTGAGCGCGAATAGCGCGATGAGTAACTAAATCTGCATAGCGACGAATGGGTGACGTAAAGTGCGTGTAAGCATCGTACGCTAAACCAAAATGACCAAGATTATTAGCGCAATACTCAGCTTGAGACTGCGAGCGAAGTAATAAGGTTCGTATTATACTGGCGTCGCTTCGTGAGCTAATTGTGTTTAGCAATTTATTATAATGTGCTGAGGTTGGCTTATCACCGCCCCCTAGCTTTAAGCCTTTTTCTGCAAGTAGTGTTCGGAGTAAAAAAAGCTTTTTTTGTTGCGGCCCTGCATGCACTCTAAATAACCCAGGTATTTGATGTTTATCTAAAAACTGTGCAGTACATACATTGGCGCACAGCATAAATTCTTCAATCATTTTGTGTGCATCATTACGCTCTACAGGTTCGATACTGGTTATTTTTTGGTTTTTGTTCAGGTTTAGCTTGAGTTCTTGAGTATCAAAATCAATTGCACCACGGTGTTTGCGTGCTTCATTTAAATCTACATAGAGCGCATGTAGGTTTTTAATTAGTGGTGGCACACTGGCATCTGATTCAGCTATTTTTTTATTTAAGTTGGTATTTGGCTCAGTAATTATTGTGTGCGCTTGATTGTAGGTCAGTCTTGCGTGAGAGTGAATTAGCCCCTCAGTAAAGTTAGCTTGGCTGACGTGTCCATTTGAGTTAATGGTCATGTCGCACACTAATACAAGGCGATCTTCATGTGGATTTAACGAACAAAGTCCATTTGATAAGGCTTCTGGTAGCATAGGAATAACTTGGCCAGGACAATAAATAGATGTGGCTCGTTGTTGAGCTTCTAGGTCTAAAACATCATCCGGTTTCACATAATGAGAAACATCGGCAATCGCAACAAGTAATCGCCAGTCACCTTGCTCTGTTCTTTCACAATAAACGGCATCGTCAAAGTCTTTAGCATCTTCGCCATCAATCGTAACAAAGGGAAATAAGCGATAATCTACACGCGCTAGCTTATCCTGCTCTGTTACTTTATTGCCAAACGAACTAGCCTGCGTGAGTAGCGCCGGCTCCCAGTTATCAGACACACCATGGCGACGCAGTGCAAGTTTGGTTTCCATGCCAGCAGAGTGGGGCAAGCCCAGCACTTCTGTAATTTGCACTTGAGTAGCTTGACGAAAAGTAGGGTACTGAGTGATTTTAGTATTCACATACTGGCCAACACTTGAATTAGTTAGCGAGCATTGTTCAACCTGTACTTTTTGCGGGCACTTAGTGTTATCGGCGACTAATACATAGTCTTTGCCTTGGCGTTTTAATATACCAGCTAAATAGGTAGTTTTGCGTTCAATAATTTTTATTAGTTTATTGTTCGAACGCTTAGTGTTAGTTGCGTCAAGTAATACTTGTACAACGTCGCCTTCAAACACATGTGTTAATTGGGTTTTAGGGATAAACAAATCTTTTTCGGTGGTACTAAATTTAACAAAACCAAAGCCATCTTTGTGCAGGGTAATTACACCGCTTATTAGCAATGATGGATCAATAATTTGGTAACCTTTGCGCTGGCTAAACATAAGTTGGCCATCGCGCTCCATAGCGCGTAAACGCCTTCTAAGCGCTTCTTTTTGCTCTGCATTACTTAGTTTTAAGGCATGCGCAATTTGTTCGCGGTTAAGGTTTTTTTTCATTTTGCCAAATAGACTTAAAATAAATTCACGACCTGGGATCGGGTTGTCATAAATTGGCGATGATAATGGTGCGGTTGGGTATAAATTCATAAAACTCTCTTATGTCAATCTACATAAACCTTTGAATAATTTAACGGACTAAATTACACGCTAACGCCGTTAAATAGCTCCAATACTTATGTAGATTAGTATTAAATTAGCCCGTCGCTTTTACTGTGTATCTTCAAACTAGGAATATAAAAAACGTAATATTGATAAAGATAAGGTGGAATAAAGCATGAGGCGAGACTGACTCAAACAGTGAGTCGATATAATAAATTAAGCTGTATTAGTACATGCTTAATTGGGGATCTTTAATAAAACCATCACTTAATGTGCATGGTAAAAATGAGCTCACTAATTAATTAGCAAAAGTGAGCTTTTAAAACAGATTACTTAGCGGTGTTTAAATGCTAACAATGTTCTCGGCTTGTGGGCCTTTTTGACCTTGAGTAACAGTAAACTGCACACGTTGGCCTTCAGCAAGAGTTTTAAAACCGTCGCCAGAGATT
>NZ_PNDU01000122.1:0-18618 GCF_005886635.1 Pseudoalteromonas sp. S558
CCTGAACTCTGGTTAAGAGATTTTCAGTGAAAACAAGGCGAATTTACGCGTCAATAGCTGGCCTATTGCAAGTAAATTCAACGCAGTTAGCGCTGAAAATAGCTGCTCGAGATAGATTTATTATCCAGAGTTCAGGTTATTTAAGCACTCGCTCAAAGCTCACCTGCTTTAAAGTTATCAACCGCAATGGCTTGTTTTCGCAATTTATTAGCATGATGCATTGCATCTGCGTCAGCCTGTTCGAGTAACTTATTTTCAAGCGCATAGTTTATCGCACCTTCAATATCAAGCGTTGCAGGCACACTGCCCTTACGTTGCCATTGTTTTAAGTCTTTAAACTGCGCTTGCATGTCATGCATTGCTAAAAATGCATTTTCCATAACCCCCGTACCCGCATTTTCGTCTACATAACATAAATGTGTTAAGCGGTTTCGAAACACGCCCGGTTGAGTCATGTGCTCACAAATACTTTGCGCTATTTCATCACTTGGTCTGTGGTAATGATTACCCACAGGGAACACGATGCGTTTAAGGATAAAATTAACAATAGGGTTTGAAAAGTTTTTAAAGAAGCCATTAAATGCTTGGCCAATTTCAAATAGTGAATTCTCAATTGCATATTTAACAAAGGGTAAATCTGCTTGTTGGCGTCCTTCGTCTTCGTAACGCTTTAAGACGGTTGATGCTAAATACAAATGGCTCAGCACATCACCTAAACGTGCCGATATCATTTCTTTTCGCTTAAGCTCACCACCGAGCATTAGCATTGCAACGTCGGTACAAATAGCCAAACCTCGGCTCATTCTAGTCAATTGTTTATAATAAACTGCGGTTTCACCGCTCACGGGCGCTTTAGCAAAATAGCTGCGTGTTAGGCCATGCACAAATGCCATGCTGGCATTACTTGCAGCAAATATTATATGGTTCATTAATAAACTATCGAACTGCCCAAGTGCTGCGTCGTCATCTTCCATTGCAGCGGCTTCCATTTCTTTTAAAACAAATGGATGACAGCGTGTTGCACCTTGGCCAAATATCATTAAATTACGCGTTAAAATATTCGCGCCTTCTACCGTAATTGATACCGGAATCCCCATATAACCATGCGCCAAATAGTTATTAGGTCCTACTTGAATTCCTTTACCTGAATGAATATCCATTGCATCGTTCATTACCGTACGACCCATTTCAGTCATATGGTATTTAGCAATCGCTGTTACAACCGACGGGCTTAATTTTAAATCAATCGCACCTGCGGTCATTAATCTGCACGACTCAAGTGTGTAAGTTAAACCACCAATACGCGCAAGTGCCTCTTGTACACCTTCAAATTGCCCTATAGATACACCAAACTGCTGGCGCACCATTGCATAAGCCGATGTCATTTTTGATGCCAAGTGACCTGTAGCCGCACTTAATGCCGGCAGCGATATACCACGGCCAGCACTTAAACACTCAACAAGCATTCTCCAACCGCGCCCTGCGCATTCTTGCCCACCTATAATCCAATCCAGTGGTATAAATACATCTTTACCGTACGTTGTGCCATTCATGAAGGCCATATTAAGCGGATAATGACGTTCACCCGTTTCAACGCCAGGATGATTTGTTGGTATAAGCGCACACGTAATACCCAGCTCTTTTTTATCACCCAGCAAACCATCAGGATCATACATTTTAAATGCCAAGCCTAGCACTGTAGCCACCGGTGCAAGTGTAATGTAGCGCTTTGACCAGTTTAAGCGCAGACCCATCACCTGCTCGCCATTGTGCTCCCCCATACACACCACGCCTGAATCAGGAATACTGCCGGCATCAGAGCCCGCTTCTGGTCCCGTTAACGCAAAACAAGGCACATCTGTGCCATTAGCTAAACTTGGCAGCCAACGGTCTTGCTGCTCTTTAGTACCATAGTGAAGGAGCAACTCGCCCGGGCCTAAGCTATTTGGCACCATAACAGTCACTGCAGCAGTTAAACTTTTAGTAGAAATTTTTGACACTATCGTTGAATTAGCAATTGCTGAGAACTCACGACCGCCAAACTTTTCAGGAATGATCAGCGCAAAAAAACCTTCCGTTTTTAGGTAATCCCACACTTCTTTTGGTAAGTCTTTATCTTTTTGTACAATTTGATAATCATCAAGCATTGCCAATAAAGTCTCTACTTGATCAGCCATAAATGCGTTTTCTTTATCGCTTAATTCAGGTTTAGGAAAGCGGTGCAGCTTTTGCCAATCGGGGTTGCCACTAAATAGTTCACCATCCCACCAAACATCGCCTGCCTCCATTGCCTCTCGCTCTGTTTGCGATAATGGGGGAAGTACCTTTTTAAACATTTTAAATGTAGGACGACTGATCAGGTTTAGGCGAATATCTTTAACTGCAAAAATAACCACCACCACAACCAGTAAAATGATAAATACCGACATGCGTATATTCCTTACACATTAAATTAAATAGTGGCTTAATTATGACCTATCCTGATTTAAATACAATCATTGCGAAATCCCTCAATCGCCCCAACGCATTCATTTATTCTTTGAAAGTTCACTGTTATTATCATCACTCTAAATAACAATAAACGAAGGGAATAAATACGATGAACACACCTCGCCATAAGCTGAGTATAAGCGCCTTAATGGTCGCAAGTACTCTTGCTTTAGTTGCCTGCGACGCAGAAATAACCATAGACACCACCGACTCAGCACACACTAAAAAAGCTGTTACAGCTAAAGATGCTAACGTATTTATTGCAAACACCGAGAAAGAACTCAGTGCACTTTATTTAGAGTCAAGTCGGGCAGAGTGGATTTACGCTAACTTTATTACTCACGATACGTCAGCTTTATCTGCTGAGGTTAATCGTAAAATGACCGAAACTGTTGTGCGCTTAGCCAACGAAGCGGCTAAATACGATGCACTCGTCCTTGATTACGATGCCCGCCGAAAACTTGATAAACTAAAACTAGCCCTTACATTGCCAGCACCACAAGACGCAGATAAAACAGCACAACTTTCAAATATTGTTGCACAACTTGGTGGTTTATACGGTAAAGGTAAATACTGCAAAGAAGATGGCAGCTGTTTGAGCCTAGGCGACATGACATCTACAATGGCCACCAGCCGAGATTACAACGAACTACTTGATTTATGGGAAGGTTGGCGTCAAATATCAAAGCCAATGCGCCCACTTTACGCGCAACAAGTAGTCCTGACAAACGAAGGGGCAAAAGAGCTTGGTTATGTTGATACCGGCGCAATGTGGCGCAGTAAATACGATATGCCTGCTGATGACTTCACCACCGAGCTTGATCGTATTTGGGGCCAAGTTAAACCACTGTATAACTCACTGCACTGCCATGTTCGCGCAAAGTTAGGTGAAAAGTACGGCACAGACAAAGTACCACAAAATCAACCTATTCCAGCGCACTTACTTGGTAATATGTGGGCGCAAGCATGGGGTAATATTTACGATGTAGTTGCACCAAAAAACGCTGATCCGGGTTATGACGTAACCGAATTACTAGCAAAGCATGATTATGACGAACTCAAAATGGTAAAAGGAGCTGAAAGCTTTTTTACCTCAATGGGCTTTGATGCATTGCCAACTACATTTTACGAACGCTCACTGTTTATCAAACCAAAAGATAGAGATGTGCAATGCCATGCATCAGCATGGAACATCGACAGTAAAGACGATTTGCGTATTAAAATGTGTATTCAGCGCACAGGCGAAGAGTTTTCGGTTATTCATCATGAGTTAGGTCATAACTTTTATCAGCGTGCGTACAACAAACAGCCTTTATTTTACCAAGAAAGTGCTAACGATGGTTTTCATGAGGCCATTGGCGATACCATTGCCTTATCTGTTACGCCTGGATATTTAAAAGAAATTGGTTTGCTTGAACAAGTTCCAGATGAATCAAAAGACATCGGTTTACTAATGAAAATGGCACTCGATAAAGTTGCCTTTGTACCCTTTAGCCTAATGGTTGATCAGTGGCGCTGGCAGGTATTTTCAGGTGAAGTAACACCTGAGAACTACAATAAAGCATGGTGGGAACTGCGTGAAAAATACCAAGGAGTACAATCCCCTATTGCACGTAGCGAAAGCGACTTTGATCCGGGTGCTAAGTACCACGTTCCAGGTAATACGCCTTACACTCGTTATTTTCTAGCGCATATTTTACAATTTGAGTTTCATCGCAGTTTATGTGAAATTGCCGGTAACGATAAAGCGATTCATCGCTGCTCTATTTACAACTCAAAAGAAGCAGGGGATAAGCTAAATGCTATGCTTGAAATGGGTTCATCTCGACCTTGGCAAGAAGCGCTTGAAACCATAACAGGTAAACCACAGATGGATGCAACTGCAATGCTCGATTACTTTGCGCCATTACAAACATACTTAGATAAGCAAAATGAAGGCCGCAACTGCGGCTGGTAATAATGCACTTGTCTAATAACAACAAAGCCCGCTAAATTAGCGGGCTTTTCAATATTACTTTTGTATTAAATAAGTTTAAAACTTAATTAAAACTGAAAACGCATGTTAGCGAAGTAAGTATCGTTATCAGAGTCATCAGCGTTGTTTCCGTAACCTACTTTTAAACCGATATTGTGGTTAAAGAAGTGTTGTGCACCAAAGCTGTAAGCATCTTCTTTATCGTAAGATGCAAATACTGATGTCGCTTTACTGAAGTAGTAATTTGTTTCAACATTCCAGTGATCATCAGCTTCATCAAGGCTTAAGAATGTACCTTCAACCGTTAAAAAGTTACCTTGTTGTAAATCAACAAAGTACTTAGCTGCTACTGAACGAGAATCAAAATCATCATCTGACTCAACAGTTACGCCAACGTAATCTGTGTCATTAAGCATGTGGTTATATGCTAATGAAAATAATGTATAATTATCGCCATCGTTATTATCAACAAATTTTACTTTTGCAAGTAAATCTGGGTTGAAAAAATAACCCGCAGTTAATGAGTAAGATTCATTGTTTGAACCAAAATCACTGTTTTCGTAAGAAGCACCAACAACAACATCTTTATAGAAGTATTCACCACCAATTGCAGTTACATCACCAGCATCGTTATCAGTGTAAGCACCATAAACGTTACTTTGCTTGTTAATGTATTCAAATTGATCGTACGGACCTAATGTTTTTTTAGGAGAAAAATAATACGTAGAATCAATTTTAAATTGATCATCATTATTACTATCTGTGTATTGGTAGCCTAAATTGCTAATTGATTGGTAGCTATCTGCTGCCATTGCAGTGGTTGCAGCGCTTGATAATAAAATGCTTGAAATGATAACGGCTAATTTTTTCATTCTGAAATTTCCCTATGAATATTACTTTTTATGCTTAAGCTGTGTAGCTCAAGTCGGGGCGCATCCTAACGCCTAAAAAATGAATAAAAACTGAATGACAGGTCATATAACAACCTGATTTTAATGAGGTAATTGTAATGAAATATTAGCAAATGTTAAATTAAAGTAGTTGCAACATTTAGTCAACAACTACCTAAAATAATTATGATTTGAAAAACCTGTAAATACGGTACAGTTTGTAGCTAAAGTTATCTCTTTTTTAATTATCCAATAAACTTCATTAATAGTATTACCGCGCTTAAAGTTTTTACTAATTTAAATTTTTTTTAGTAAAAAACACTTTTTTTAGGTATAAATTCAAGCCACATTACCATTTATTTTATTTATTAAGCTTTTTTAATAACCCTAAAAAGTGTAATTAGCTTAATTTCAAAGCTAATTACACCTACTTTGACCACGAAAACAGTTATTAATTAGTAAAAAAAATACATTGTGCACTACTTTATTTCTACTTTTGTTTTTGTCGTCAATAATTTTTCTAAAATAAACGTTATTGCCTTCTCACTATTAATCTTTATATGCTTTCTTGCTTAAATATTTGGTTTTCTAGTGTATGGCCATTAACTAATTGTCTATATTGCCAGTTATGCTGATGACAAAAATTTAGCAATGCAATATCAAGCGGCTCGTCTGTTGGCTGATATTCAATAACATACTCTTTATGTTGACTCATATATACGCGACTCACTCCAGTAATTGCTTGAAGCTGTTGCTCAACATTTTGATAAGCTTCACTGAGCATTAATGTATAAAAGTGTTTATCGGTATTATTAGTTTTTGTTTGATGTTCGCTTAGTACACCTTTATCTAAATGAAGTACCTGTGAGCATAGTCGCTCAAGTTCAGTTAAATCGTGAGAGCTTAAAATAAAAGTAGCCTGTTCACTTAATTCAGATACCAGCTCGCGCACTTCTCTGGCATGAATCGGATCAAGCCCTGCCGTTGCTTCATCAAGCATTACAATTTCTGGTGAGCCAATAAGTGCTTGCGCTATCGTTACACGTTTACGCATACCGTGCGATAAGTCCCCTGCACGCTGCTTTGCAGTTTCTTTTAATCCCACTAAATCAAGTACACGTAGTGCTTCTATTTGGCTTTGCTTGGCCCCCATGCCTTGTAACTTTGCATAAAAAGCAAGTTGCTTATCTATATTAAAACGAGGGTCAAGTTGCGCGTCTTGCGGTAATGCACTTACTTTATTAAATAAAGCAGCGCTCCCTGGCTTATGCCCTAATATTTCAAGACTTCCTTTACTTGGCGCTATATAGCCGCACAACAAACTAAATAAGGTGGTTTTACCCGCACCATTTGGCCCAACAAGCGCCACTGGCGCGCCCTTATTAATCTCAAAGTCCACATTATTAAGCGCCAATTTTGCACCATACGATTTACTCAAACCGCGAGCTGTAATTAATGGTCTCATAGCGAGCTCCTTGCAAAAATACGTTGAGCAACGCTTAGTAACACCGCTGTTTGCACAAAGGGAATAGCCACAGCGCTTAATAATGGTAAATTTTGCCCTGCTAATAACTCTATTTGCACACCCGGAAATAAATAATCAAGCAAGCCTAATGCGGGTATTTGCCATTGCAATATACCAACTATAATACCGCCTGCTGCAAAATATAAAATTGCCAATACAATAGATAAACGCGATGAGCGAGCAAAGGTATTTATTAACGTCATAAGTGCTACAAATGGACACAGAGTAATCACTAATATTAAAAATATAGAAAGCGCACGGGCAAAACCACCAGCCAGTAAACTTGGATCTCTAAACCCTAGTACAGCAAGCGTAGCCACAAGAGTAATGCCCACTAAGCAGGCTAATACCGCTAGTTGCCCTAAAAAACGACCAAATAGTATTTCAAAGCGAGTGGAGCGCAGTGATAAAAACCTTAGTGTGCCACGCTCTCTATCGCCTACCGTTTGGTCGCTACAAATAAATAAACCAAAAACGGGAAAGCTATATAGGGCTATTAACCAGTACATAGCAAATTCGGCCTCAGGCCAATCCAATAATTTACTTAAACCAATAGAACCTGATATATCACGGGCTATTTGCTCAAAATCGGGCGCACTTACAATACCTACTGCCTGCCCTATTGGGTAGCGCAGTATTATTAGCCACACCAATGCAAAGGCAGCTAATGCAATAAGTCCACGTTTAGTTAAAAACATACGTACAAGCTCAAATCCCGCTATTTGCGTTAATCGCCCTACGTTTATCGGTAATGGTGTTGCCATTGACTATCCTTAATGACTTTTTATTTTCTGTGTATTTATCCACACTAAGTGTAAACACCTTGAATTACCAGCAAAAAAAAGCCCACCAATGGCGAGCTTTGTCACAATACATTTAAATGTAACAGCATAAATTGCGATATAAATTATAAATGCTGCTTATAAACCTCAAGTGCTTGGCTTAAATCGCTAATTAAATCTTCAACATCTTCAAGGCCAATATGCAGACGAATAACCGGGCCTAAATCCCAGCCTGTATTTGAACGCAGCCCTTTCATAGTTAAATTAGCTGTTACTAAACTTTCAAAACCGCCCCACGAAAAGCCCATTTTAATATGCTCAAGGCTATCTAAAAATGCATCAATCGCTTTTTGATTACCGGTTTTCATCACAAATGAAAACAACCCATTACTGCCATCAAAATCACGTTTAAAAAACTCATGCCCTGGGCAGGTTTCAAATGCAGGGTGGCGAATATGATCAACAAGCTCATGTTGTTCAAGCCATTTAGCTACTTCTATTGCTGCTTTTTCATGTTGATTTAAACGCACACCCATTGTACGCAGGCCTCTAAGTGCTAAATACGCATCATCGGCACTGGTACATTGCCCTAGTAAGTATGAGTTTTCGCGCAAGGTTGGCCAATACTTTTTATTAGCAACAGCCACCCCCATCATCACGTCTGAATGGCCAACAATATACTTTGTTGCAGCTTGAATACTAATATCAACACCGTGCTCTAACGGGCGATAATGCAAACCGTTACCGTAGGTATTATCCAGCATGGTCATTACGTTGTGCTCATTGGCTACTTTTACCATAGAGGGCACATCTTGCACTTCCATCGTAATAGAACCTGGAGATTCTAAAAACAACACTTTAGTATTTGGCTGAATGTAATCTTTAATACCTGCGCCAATGGTTGGCGGGTAGTAGGTTGTTGTAATGCCCAGTCCCACTAAAATTTTATCGCAAAAATCGCGGGTGGGTTCGTACACGTTATCAACCATTAAAATATGATCACCGGTTTTTAAAAACGATAAAAATACTTGGCTGATCGCCGCAGCGCCACAAGGGTACAATGCACACCCTTCGCCGCCTTCAAGTTCTGTAATCGCTTCTTGTAACGCAAAGTGTGTTGTTGTTCCTCGGCGCCCATAAAATAACGTTTTATCGCCACGGGTTTTAGCTGCTTCTTTTAAATCGGCTACAGTATCAAATACAATGGTAGATGCACGCTGTACAACAGGGTTTACTACGCCATGTGTATAGGCTTTTTTGCGCCCTGATGATACCAGCTGAGTGTTTTTATTACTTTTACTCGACATTGTTAATCCTTAAGGGTTTGTGCGCCAATGCTCAATTAAATAACGAGAGATAGAATCAGTTCTAGGCAGCTTTAAATGCTCCCCTTCTTCGTGCCAATTACCAAATTGGTCTAAGTCTTCACGACTAAACCATTTTGCATCGTCTAGCTCTTCTTTATCTACGTTAATTTGCTCCGATGTCGCCTCTGCAAAAAAACCTAGCATAATTGACGATGGGAACGGCCACGGCTGAGATGCAACATAACGTACGTTATCAACCTCTATGCCTGCCTCTTCTTTAACTTCACGCGCAACAGCTTGTTCCAGTGTCTCCCCTGGGTCTACAAATCCAGCAAGCGATGAATACATACCGATAGGCCACGCAGCTTGGCGACCTAACAAGCATCGCTCTACTCCGTCAGCAAATACTTTAGTAACGACCATAATTACCGCAGGATCGGTACGCGGGAATGTAGGATGCTTACAGTTTTCGTTTTCACATACACGAGAATGCCCTGCTTCCACTGAACGGTTTTTACTACCGCAGCGCCCACAAAAACGGTGCGTGGCATGCCAATAACATAACCCTCTTGCAAGGGCGGCTATTGAGGCATATTTAATGGTTACTTGAGGCCCATATTGGCGAATATCAAAAAACTGAGCGCCCTCTATTAAAGGTGTAAGTACGCTTTCATCCAGATCAGATACATCCAATGCAAACACACCATGTTTAGCATTATTTAAACCAACAAAAATAGCACTCGTTAAATCTAAATGCGCCACTTGTTGATACGTTAAATAGCTTACTTTAGGGGTATCTTTAATAAATAGGGTTTGATTATTTTTAACTAAAACCCATTTACTTTGCGCCGACATTTGCGCTTTAAGCCACGATGGGTCTTTACGAAAATTTGAGCCTCTGTCTAGTGGCATGTTGCTGTAATGAAGCATGTAAGTCCTTGGTAACTCGTTATGCTTTAAAATTACCATAATCATTTAGCAAACCCAATTGATTACATTAATAAAAAAAGCCTATATAAGGCTTAATTCATCTATTACGGCTTTGTATTAAAATCTCTCATGTTGCAGGCACTTAGCTTGCACTTTTTTAACTATTTTTTTGCTGTTAAAGGAGCAAAGTATTATCAATTAAATGAAATTGCTCAGCGCTTTGTTTTAACACCTCTGCAGTTAACCTGTCAGCACCGTAAACATCACACGGTACATTATATTGATTTTTTAAATGCCCAAGTAACAAAGCAAAGTCACCATCGCCAGAGAGCAAAATAACCTTATCAAGATTTTTACCCTGCTCTAACATGTCTATTGTTATACCTACATCCCAATCGCCTTTGGCACTTCCATCACGACGTTGAATAAATGGCTTTAGCTTTACGTCAAAACCAATCGCACGCAAAATATTTTGAAACTGATTTTGCTTTTCATCTCCTCGATAAATTGCATACGCAAAAGCACACTCAATATTGTATTGCGCCTCCATCATTCGCCAAAACGCATTGTAGTCAAAATTTTTCCCGTAGCTTTCGCGGCACGTGTAATAAATATTTTGCACATCAACAAAAATACCTACGCGTGGTTTCGTGCTTTGCTGCTCGTTTTGTAAAGTCATTTAGTGTCCTAGTGAGGATTAATAGCAATAAAAGTAACGTTATAAAATAAGTGTACCTTGCAATTTATATTTAAGTAACCTAAATTAGTTACATACCCTTATGTAACCAATATTGGTTACATATTAAAAAGTAACCATTTTGAGATTTTTATGATTGGTGTGATCAGCGGCGATATTATTAAATCGCAAACAATCCCTAAGCAGCAATACGATGCCATGCTTTATCAACTAGAGCAAAGTTTGCGAAACATTTCTGGGGAGCAAACACTTTGGAATATATACCGAGGCGATGCCTTTCAGTTACAAGTTAATAATCCTCAGCTCCTTTTTAAAAATGCCTTACTTGTATATTTACACCTTAAATCGTCAGGTTATGAACTACGACAAAGCTTGGCACTTGGGCAAATAGATAACCCACGCAGCGATATAAAAACAGCAACCGGTTCTGCTTTTACGCTTTCGGGGCAAGGCCTTGATAAAATAGGTAATCAACGCTTTGTTTTTAATATTAACGAGCAGCAGCTCGATGAAAGCTTAAATCTTAATTTAGCCTTTGCCGACGTATTGCTCACTAAAATCACGCAAAAACAAGCAAATGCCCTATATGTCTATTTAACATCACCAAACAACAGCCACGCGGCACTGGCTAAAGAGCTTAAAACAAGTCGCGAAAATGTAACCAAACTACTAAATTTAGCGCACTACCAACTTATAGAGCGCTTTATTAAGCACACACAAAACGTTGTAAAAAATATAATTAAAGGAGGTGAATAATGGAATTTTCACTTTTACTGGTCGCGCTTATTATTGGCCACTTACTCGCTGATTTTTACTGGCAACCTATGAGTTGGGTAAACGACAGAAATACCCGTCACTTTAAAGCCAGTAAGCTTTATTTTCATGTACTAGTGCATGGTATAACAAGTGCACTCATCATTACCCTGTGGGAATACACATTCGGGTGGCAGCAACTAAGCAGTGTTTTAATTGCCACGGCGAGCATTATGTTGAGCCATTACTTTATTGATATAGCTAAATCGTATTCTAATAAAGGCGTGGTGCCTTTTTTACTAGATCAAATTGCGCACATACTCGTTATCATTGCGCTCAGTATTTGGCTAACTGATAACAGTAGCTTTATGGCTGCAATTAATAATATGATCACTGATCCCAAAATACTGTGGGTGATATGCGGTTATTTAATTATTTTAAGCCCCTGCGCCGTATTTATAAGAATGATGTTAGAGCGTTTAACAAGTAACTTTTCGAGCACTGGTAGCTTACCGCTTGCAGGGCAAAGCATTGGCATGTTGGAACGCGTACTTATGCTGAGCTTTATATTGCTTGACCAATTTGCAGGGCTTGGTTTTTTACTTGCTGCAAAGTCGGTATTTAGGTTTGGCGATTTAAGTGCTAGTAAAGATAAAAAACTTACCGAGTACGTTATGCTCGGCACACTACTTAGCGTAAGTGCGACTTTATTTGTAGGCTTGGCCATTAACTATTTAATCAGCTAATGACAAATTACAGGCAATAAAAAACGCGCTACTTCTATTTATTCAAAAGAAGTAGCGCGTTTTTTGTGTTGGTGCTTAATTAAACGCCAACACAATCATTAATGATGAATTAATCGTTATTTGTGCGACGACGGCGTTGGCCATTACCGCCAACAGATTCACGCTTTGCCCATGGGTTTTGTGTGCTGTCATCTGTTTTAGCTGCTGGCTTTTTAGAACCACCACGGCGTGGGCCGGTACCATTACCACCATTATTTGGCTTTTTGCTGTTAGGCTTGCTGCTATCAGATTTAGGCTTATTAAAAGGCTGTTTTTTCTTAGGCTTTTTAGCTGGCAGTGGGCGAGCATCTAATGCGCGTTCAGCTACTGGGTTAATAGGCTCAAAACCATCTTCTTCAGCACGCGGAATAAGCTCGCCAATAAAACGTTCAATACCGTATAAATCAACAGCATCTTCTGTTGTTACAAACGAAATTGCATGACCCGATGCACCAGCACGGCCTGTACGGCCAATACGGTGAACGTAATCTTCATATACGTTTGGTAAGTCGTAGTTAACAACATGCGGTAATTCAACAATGTCTAAACCACGTGCAACAATGTCTGTTGCTACTAGTACACGTACTTCACCACTTTTAAAACCATCAAGTGCTTTAACACGTGCGCCTTGTGATTTATTACCGTGGATAGCCGCGCCTACAATATCATCGCGCTCTAGTTGTTTAACTAAGCGGTTAGCACCGTGCTTTGTGCGGCTAAATACTAACACTTGTTGCCAATCGTTAGTGCGAATCAAGTGGCTTAGCAATGCTGTTTTACGTGTTTTATCTACCGCGTAAACGCACTGAGTAACACTTTTAGCTGTGGTATTTTTTGCAGCAACTGAAATTTCAACAGGGTCATTAATTAGCCCTTTTGCTAGTGCACGAATTTCGTCAGAAAATGTTGCCGAAAACATCAAGTTTTGACGTTTAGCAGGCATTTTAGCAATTAAGCGTTTAATATCGTGAATAAAGCCCATGTCTAACATACGGTCAGCTTCATCGAGTACAAGCACTTCAACGCTATCAAATTTAACTGCATTTTGATTATGTAAGTCAATTAAACGACCCGGCGTTGCTACTAAAATATCAACACCTTTTCGAAGACGCTGCATTTGTGGGTTGATTTTAACGCCACCGTAAACTACAAACGAGCTCACATCTGAATGCTTAGCGTACTCTTCAACGTTTTCACTTACTTGCAAAGCAAGTTCACGTGTAGGCGTTAAAATAAGCGCACGTACGTGATTACTTTTAGCTTTAGGGCCCGACGACAAACGCTCAATAAGTGGTAATGTAAAACCAGCCGTTTTGCCAGTACCTGTTTGCGCAGCCGCCATAACATCACGACGTTCAATAATTGCAGGAATTGCTTGAGCCTGAATCGGCGTTGGCGTTTCATAGCCCTTTTCTAAAACCGCATTAACCAAAGACTGTGATAAACCTAAACCTTCAAAACTCATATAAACTCTCTTTTAAATAAGGCTACATTAGCCAGTTGCGCGCATTATACCTGTAGTAGCTAAGAATGCATGCCATTATTTGCGTTGCAGGCAATTGAGCATAGTTTATTAAAATTAAACCTGTGATCAAGTTGCTCAAAAATGCAAAAAACGGCCATAGGCCGTTTTTTGTTTATACTTAATTACTCTAAGTATTAGAGTTACTTAACACCTAACTCACGCAAACGTTCTTGCAAGTAGCTATCTGCCGTGTAGCGCTCTGACAACACAACATCTGGATGCGGGTGTAAAAATAACGGTAGTGAAATACGCGATTTAGTAGATGCTTTACCCGTTGGGTTAATTACACGGTGAATTGTCGATGGAAAATACCCGCCCGACGCTTCTTGTAGCATGTCGCCAATATTAATAATTAAGCTGCCAAAATCACATGGCACGTCTAACCAACCGCCATCTGTTTTTTGAACTTGTAAACCAGGCTCGTTTGATGCTGGCAATACAGTCAATAAATTAATATCGCCATGGGCTGCTGCGCGAATAGCACCTGGTTCTTCATCACCCGTCATTGGTGGGTAATGTAGGATACGTAACAATGTTTGCTCCGAATCGGCAATCATGTCTTTTAAATCAATCGAAAATTTAGCACGTACATCAGCTGGCGCTTCAGCCTGAACCCAGCTTAATAATGTGCCCGCAAATTCACTTGCTAAACGATAGTATTCACGTACATCAGCTTCAAGCTGGGCAGGAACGCGACCTTTAGGGTACACATGAAAGTACTCTTTAATATCTTTTATTGTAAAGCCTTTCGCCACTTCAGATACTGAAGGCGGAAAGTAACCGTCTTGAGTGTCTTTAGAGAATAAAAAGTCCTGCTTTTGCTCTGAGTTAAAAAAGTCTTGCCAATTTTTGTAAATAGACTCAACTAAAGATTGTGGGATTGGGTGGTTTTTTAAAACGCCAAATCCAGTATTTCTTAACGATTCAACAAATTGTGCAGCCGCATCGGGAGCTTTATAATCAACAGTAGGTAATTGCATTGTACGTTCCAGTGAATAGGTTGTGTGAAGTGAGTTGCTTTCAATAGTGCTAAATTACTTATATAAAGTAGCAAAGCCTTCATTATAGCGCTATGTGAGGATAGACAAATGACCTCAAAAACATAAGGACATATGTCCGCAAAGCTGCGCCACCATCGCTTGGTTTGATCAAGATCAATTTACAAAAAAACGTTGAATTTGCAAGGTTTAGTAACTATCTCTGGTCTATTATTAGAATATATTTTATTTGTGTAAATAAGGCTTCTCATGCGACAAAAAGTATCTTTTAAAAGCGGTGATTTAGAACTTGCCGGCCAACTTGAACGCCCGTCTGGCGATATTAAGTTTTACGCGTTATTTGCCCACTGTTTTACGTGTGGTAAAGACATAGCAGCAGCCACACGGATTAGCCGCGCATTAACACTACAAGGTATCGCGGTACTGCGTTTTGACTTTACAGGTTTAGGTAATAGCGATGGTGACTTTGCTAACAGTAACTTTTCGTCAAACATTCAAGATTTAGTATCAGCCGCTGATCATTTACGTGAACATTTTGCGCCGCCTCAGCTACTTATTGGCCACAGTTTAGGCGGCGCTGCGGTACTTGCTGCTGCTGAGCATATTCCTGAAGTATCGGCTATTACAACCATTGGTGCACCGTCAGATGCGCAGCACGTAGCCCATAACTTTGCAGCACACCTTGATGAAATTAACGCAGCAGGTGAAGCTAAAGTAAATTTAGCCGGTCGTGAATTTACCATTAAAAAGCAATTTATTGACGATATAGCCAAATACGATAAAAGCCACATAAGTAAACTTAAGCGCGCACTATTAGTAATGCACTCCCCTATTGATGCGACTGTAAATATTAGTGAAGCTGAAAAAATTTATGCATCAGCCAAGCACCCTAAAAGCTTTATTAGCCTAGATAACGCTGATCACCTTTTAACAAATAAAAACGATGCCGACTACGCAGCACAAATAATTGCAACGTGGGCAAACCGTTATGTTAAGTACGACAAAACTAAATACACGGCAAGTTTAACGGGTGGCAATGTACTCGTTGAAGAAAAAGACCATGTATTTACTCAGCACGTAAGCACAAAAGATCATACTTGGCTTGCAGATGAGCCAATAAAAGTAGGCGGTAAAAACTTAGGTCCCGATCCGTATCATCACTTATTAGCAGGACTTGGTGCCTGTACGGCCATGACACTGCGTATGTATGCTACACGTAAAAACTTACCGTTAGATCATGTAAAAGTAGAGCTTGATCACTCTCGCGATCACAACAAAGATTGCGACGACTGTGAACAAACAGGTAACCTTGAAGCCATTACCCGTAAAATCACCTTACGTGGCGACTTAACTGAGCCACAGCGCCAGCGTTTACTCGAAATAGCCGACAAATGCCCAGTGCATAAAACACTACATAATAACCCAGTTATTGTAAGTGAACTGGTAGAGTAACTACCATAAAATTAATATAGCGCAGGTAACACTGCGCTATGATTTAACTTTTATAAACCTAATTTTTACTATCTAAAAATCCCTCAACTTCTTTACTCATTATATTAACCAGCCATTTTGGTCCACCATCGTACATATCGTTATGGCGTGATTTTTCTATTAGTGTTTGCGTAACAGGAAACTTATCCAGCTCTGAATCGTTTAACAGCACATTCGCATCAGCTGGGTAATCATTACCGCGTAGTGTAAGCACGCGAATGTTTTTATTGCGTGGGATCAACATGCGGCGATGATCGAGCGTAATAATAGTGCGAACCTCGTTTGGATAAATAGAGCCGTATAATGACGAAATATCCCCGCCGTTTGAGTGCCCAAATAAGGCGAGCTTTGTAAAATCATACGTTGGATATTTACTCGCGAGCTCATTAACTAAAAACTTAAGCGTTACTACACCACGATGCCAGTTTTCCATGCGAGTGGTTAAGTAAGGTTGCTCACGATTAAGGTAAGGGTCGGTTTTTAGTTCATGTGCTATAGCTACTGTTAAGTATCCGCGCTGATTGAACACATTACTAACAAACGTATATTCATTATGGCTAATCCCGTAGCCCGCATTAATAAACGCCACAGCGCATTTTACTTGTTTAGTGCACTTCGCACTGTTACTTGGTAGTGTGATATTGATAGGAATAGTGCGATTGCGGCTTTCATCAGTTATAACTCCACCGTTTGCATAGCTTGTTGTGCTTATTATTGATGTACTTAGAGCTAGTGCGCTTAATATAAAAAGCTTTTTAAGTGTTTTTTGCATATTTAAACTTATATAAATTATTGTTTTTAATTAAAAATAACTTTTACTTTATAGCTTTGCATTCTCTATTGTCAAACTATGCGATAATAGCCGCCATTGTTTTAATATATTTAGTAAAAGATCCAATAAATGAAATCATACAATAGCATTCAAGAACGTATAGAAATTTTAGAAGACAAACTAACAGCAATACATGACGAAATCGAAACACTAAAAACCCCTGCTAAAAACAACAATGAACGTATTATTTTTAAGTTTATTGAAACAGGCAGCACAGGTAAAACGAAGGATTTTGTTCGTGAGTTAGGTATTAAATCACCACGTGACGGTTTGTTTTCGTCAGGTGACGTTACAAAACTAATTAAAGACGGCGCTGAAGATATTTCACCAGCGTTATTAGAAATCGCAAGACAGCTTGCCAGTGCACGTAATAAAAATGGCCCTAGCCGTTAATTACGCAGTATCTAGAAGCCCAGCTAAGCTGTCGCTTCTAGATATGTAACTATATTAAACTAAATTAATCACACAGCTTTATATTAAGGCTGGTAAGCAAATTAAGTGCTTCGAAGCGATCAAACTTAGCATTCGCTAAAATATTATTATTCAAATCTATATTAAACGCTGTAGCACCTACAAAATCGCATTTTGTTAAGTTAGTTTGAAAAAACTCACTATCGCGAAAATCTGTTCCTGTAAATTCACTACCGCTTAAATCAGCGTGTCTAAAATCAACATTTTTAGCAAAGCAATGTGTTAGTCTGAGGGCTTTAATACCAATTCGCTTAATTAAGTGAGCTATTTTGAGGTAAGAAAATCTTGTCGATAACAAGGCAAAAATTTCGTTATTTAGTTGTTCTATATTAGAAATATTTAACGCCGTTAGCGTCAGATTTAATCCCTCAAATTGATTAAGTATTATTGCGGATTGGTATAAGGGTTAATTCAAAAAAAGAACTATTACTGAGCTCGCAATAATTAAAACTCACCGGTGCATTGATACTAAGCGCAGGCCAATCTACGTCAGTCCATTGCAAACTATTTAATTTACAGTGGCTAAAACTTACATTTTCAAGTGAACTGTAGTTCCATTTAAGTGACGATAAATTACAGTTTTTAAAACTGCATTCTATAAATCGGCAATGTTTAAACTGACCGTCTGCAAAGTCGCAATCGGTAAATGTGCACTGTTCAAATTCTGAATTTTCAGTTGTTTGCTCTGCGTGTTGCAAAGTACTAAATTGTTGTTCGAAATAATGAGTATGATTGGCAATTGACACTGTTGACTTAATTTTTAATGAGCATAGGCGCTATTTTTAGGTAAATCTTTTCTTAGCGCAAGCACAGCAATAAAAATTAAACCAAATAGTGGGAATAATGCTAAGCATCCACCAACAAAGGCCAAAATGCTTGGCATGTTACTTTTACGCTTACCGACTTTATAACTAATAAAGGCAAATATAGGGATGCAAAATAAAATGAAAAAAACTAAAAACTCACCAAATAGAGTTAAATTAACAGACATAGGAATTCCTTTTCATGCGTGATTAATACCAAACTGCATAAATCTTTGATCAATTTAACGAATTAAATTGCGCTATAACGTCGTTAAAAATTTTTTATTTAGAACAACTAGATACAAAAATTTTTGCCTAGTTCTAGCGTAATTTTCTTAACGTTAAATAGACCCTATATATAAGC